>DATIUR010000393.1:0-7118 GCA_035466675.1 Anaeromyxobacteraceae bacterium
GGCGAGCGCGCGCGCAGCCAGGTGGGGGAGGCTCGCGGCGGCGAGGGGGGCCGGCGCGTAGAGGCGGGGCGAGTGGAAGGCGAGCGCGATCCCCTGCTCCCCCTCGGCCACCAGCCCGAGCTTCAGCGTGAAGGCGGGCCCGGCCGCGACGCGTCCGGCCACCTCGGCGAACCCGGCCCGGAAGGCGATCTGGAGGTCCTGGATGCCCAGGGCGGCGAGGTCGGCGCCGGCCGCGGCGGAGAGGGCGAGGTCCGGCTCGGCGGAGACCTCGATCTGGACGAGGTCGCACAGGCGGTGGCGGAACTGGCCCGAGCCCAGGCCGATGTCGAAGGGGAACTTCACCTCGGGCACGGCCAGCACCACCACGCCGAGGCGGAGCCCCGGGACGATGGGCTGGTCGGCCAGCCGGACGTAGGCTCCGCCCCGCTCGAGCCGGAGCTCGAAGCCGGTCACGACCCGGGCCTCCCCCGCGGCGGCGCCGGCGGAGGCGGTCGGTCTCACCTCCGCCATCGAGGAAATTCTACCGGAGAGACGCCGATCTGGCGAAATCGGGGCCGGGGCTCAGCTCCCCTCCAGCACCTCGTCCACGAGCTGCATCATGCGGCGGTGCCACCGCCCGAGAGGGGTCTCGCGGTTCTCCCGCAGGATGGCCAGCCGGGCATCCAGGTCCCTGGCCGTCCCGGCCAGGGGATCGCCCGCACCGGCCCCGAAGAACCGGTCCAGCTCCACGCACTGGAAGCAGGCGCCCTCCTTCGCCACGAGCGCGCAGGTCCGGCCGTACCGGTCGGAGAGCCCCGCTCGCGCCGACTGGATCCAGCCCTTGGCCTGCCCGAACGAGGCATCCAGCAGCCGGGCGGTCTCCTCGACGGTGAAGCCGTGCACCTCCCGGAGCAGCAGGGCCGCCGACTCCTCGGGCCGAAGGTTCCGCAAGGTGCAGGCGAGGCATACGGCCAGGTGCTCCCGCGCGATCGACTTCATCTCGGGCGAGCCCCGCAGGAGGCTCGACTCGGCCAGGAAGGCCTCGTCCCGCTCGCAGCGGCCGCGGGTTCGTTCCAGGACCTCTTCGCGCCAGGTGGAGTGGCGCCGCAGGTGGTCCACGGCCAGGTTCGTCGCCACGCGGAAGAGCCAGGCCCGGAGGTCGCCCGGCGCCTCCGGGGCGCCCTCGGCCTCGAGCATGCGCAGGGCCGCCTGCTGGGCCAGCTCCTCGGCGACGTCCTCCCGGGCCACGAGCCGCCTGAGGTAGCCGGTCAGCTCGCCCCGGCAGGACTGCCACCCCCGCGCCAGCCGCTCGTTTCGCATCAGGCCACCTCGCCCCCTGCGGCCCCGACCAGGGCCGCCACCTCGTCGGCCACCTCTCGAGGCCGCTCCTCCGGCACGAAGTGACCGCAGCCGGGCAACACGCGCAAGGTCCCCCGGCCGGTGCGTGCCGTCCTCTCCCCGACCGCCACCGGGAAGAACGGGTCCCGGTCTCCCCAGAGCACCCGCAGCGGGACGGCGAGCCGAGAAAGCGCGGCCTCGGCACCGGCGTAGCGGGCGCGCAGGTGGCGCAGGCTGTCGAGGAGGACCCGTCGCGTGGAGGCGACGCCCCGTGGGGACCGGAGCGACTCGGCGTAGCGGGCTCGCGGGAAGGCGGCGCGGTCGCCCGCGGCGGCGCGCCAGAGCGCGAGGAGGCCCGCGCGCCCGAAGGCCACCCGGAAGACCGCCTCGCCCAGGATGGGGACCCTTGCCACCCGGAGCGGCAGCGGTACGGGCGTGTCCGGGAAGGCGTTCGTGGCGACGAGGGTCAGCGACGCGACGACCCGCGGGTCCCGGGCCGCGAGCGCCAGGGCGATCGGCCCGCCGAAGTCGAAGCCGACCAGGTGAACGCGCTCCAGGTGCAACGCCTCGAGGAGCGAACGCGCCATGGCGGCCTCCTCGGCGGCGTGGAACCGTCCCGCCGGCGCGCTCGACTCGCCGAAGCCGAGCAGGTCGGGAGCGACGATGCGGTGTCCCGGGGCGAGGCGCGAGGCGACGGCGCGCCAGGTGCCCCGCCAGCCGGGGATGCCGTGCAGGCAGAGGATGGGCGGGCCGGATCGGCCCCACAGGTCCACCGTCACGAGGTCGCTGCCCAGGCGCAGCCGCCGGGTCTCGGGATCGCCCATGCCGGTACGACGTCCGGCGCCGCCCGATCGGATGGAGGGCCCCGCCGGCGCGGAGCCCTCCCCGGCCGTCTACTGCGCCGCCTTGGTCGGCCCCTGCTGGGCCACCTCGGCGGGCGGGCGCCGGTAGACCACCATGCTCCGGCGGGAGAAGAACTCGGCGTTCTCCCGGGCCACCACCGTGACGAGGTTGTTGCCGGGCCGGAGCGGGAGGTCCGCGGTGAAGTCGAGCCGCGACGAGGCGGCCGACTCCGGCACCACCTTGAAGAAGACCTTCTGGTCGTTCACGTAGACGTGCACGTCGGTGAGGCGCGCCGGCGCCGCGGCGCTGGTCGGCACGGAGGCCGAGCCCTGCACCCGCAGGCTCTCGCCGTCCACCACCGGAGCGCCGCGCTGCGGGTCGGGGACGAGCGCGATCCGCGGAGGCTCCCGCTGCCACACCGGCGCGACGGTGCCGGAGCGGGCGCCGGCGGCCGGCCGGACGTCCGAGGCGGCCACGAAGGCGTGGCGACCCTTCTGCCACTCGACGCGCAGGAAGTCCCCGTAGCGGGCGCTGGCGGGCAGCACCGCCCCCCGCGCGGCCGTGGCGACGGGGGGAGCGGAGGGGCTCGCCCCGGCGCGGAGCGTGGCCCGCTCCGAGGCGACCTTCACCGCCGCGGAGGCGGCGCTGCGGGCCGGCTCCTCCCGGGCCACCGGCAGCTCGATCCGCTCGGCCACGTACTCGTCCATCTTGGCGTCCTCGACCGTGATCCGGACGGGGAGGGTGTCGGCGGTCGAGCTGCGCCGGAGCTCGACCTCCATGGTCCCGGACCGGGACTCGCCCGGGCGCAGGGTGCCGAGCAGCTCGCGCCCCTTCTTGATGAAGGTCTTCTCGTCGCCGAGGTTCTTGAGCGCGACGGCGGTCTTGTCGCCGCTCGGGCCGGCCCCGGCGTTGCGGACGTCCACGAGGAGCGTGAAGGTCTCGCCCCGCTGGACCAGGCCGTCGCCGTTGCCGCCCTTGGAGTCGTCCACCTGGACCGAGAAGGAGAAGACGGGCTTGGGCAGCTCCACCACGCCGACCATGGTCTTCACGTCGGGGAGCGCCCGCCCGGCGGCGTCCTCGAAGCGGAGGGTCACCTCCTCGCGGCGCGTGTCCATCCCGGGGGGGAGCTTGACGGGGACGGTCCAGCTCCGCCTCTCGCCCGGGCGGATCGTCCCGAAGACGAACTCGCGCCGGTCGAGCAGGGGGTTCTTCTCCGCCAGGGACCAGGCGCGCAGCCGGCGGAAGGGCCCGTCGCCGCGGTTCTCGACGGTGACGGTCCAGCTCATGGTCGTGCCGGCGCGCACGTCGCGGCCGGAGTCGGGGCTGACGGTGACGGCCGCGCGCGGCGTTCCGGAGGACGGTCCGGCGCTCCAGTCCACGCCCAGCCGCGCCAGACGCTCGGAGAGCCTCCGGTCCTCCTCGGCCTGCTGCTCGGACACGAGCGCCTTCGCCGCCTCGAGCAGCCGCGGCCGGTCCGCGTAGGGGGCCCGCGCCAGCAGGACGCGGGCGAAGCGGATCTGCGCGTCCTCCACGAACTCGTCCGGGTTGGCGTCGATCTCCTCCTCCTCCGCCTGCTCCGGGGTGAGATCGACGTCGCCGTGGGCGCCCTCGAGCGCCTCCTCGCGGCGGAGGGCCCGGGCCAACGCGTCCTCCTTCTCGTCGAGCAGGTAGCGCAGCTCGAGGGGAGCCTTCTCGACGCGGCGGGCCTGCGGCTCCGCGGCGGGCGCGCCGGCAGCGCCGGAGGGGTTCATGAAGTGGCCGTCCAGGTCGGCTTCCCCCATGGAGCGCGGCGGCGCGAACGCGTTGATCGACCGCTTCAGCGCCCGGCCGGGGAGGAGCAGCACGTCCGGGGTGATGCCCGTCTCCTGGATGGAGATGTCGCCGGGGGTGAGGTACTGCGCCACGGTGAGCTTGAGGGCCGCCTCCCGGTCCTGGGCGCCGGGCTCGTCGATGTCGTAGAGCTGCTGGACGGATCCCTTCCCGAAGGTGTGGCGCCCGATCACCAGGGCCCGGTTGTTGTTCTTGAGAGCGCCCGCCACGATCTCGCTGGCCGAGGCGGAGGAGTTCGACACGATCACGACCAGGGGCAGCCCGGTCAGGTCGCTCGAGTCGGCGGTGGCCTCGTTCACGTTGTGGATGCGCTGCTGGTCGCCGTCGCCGACGGTCTTGACGATGACGCCGTCGGAGAGGAAGAGGTCCGAGACCAGGATGGCCTGGTCGAGCAGGCCTCCCGGGTTCCCGCGCAGGTCGAGCACCAGGCCGGTGAGCTTGCCGCCCACCTCGGCGCGCTGCTGCGCCACGGCGGCGGCGACGTCCCGGCGGGCGTGCGCCGAGAACTGCGAGAGCTTCACGTAGCCGACGCCCCCCTCGAGCAGCCGCGCCTGCGGCACGGTCTCGAGGCTGATCATCTCCCGCGTGATCACCATCCGCCTCGGCTCGGGCCAGGCGGCCCGGCGCACGGTGATGGCCACCTTGGTGCTGGGCTTGCCCCGCAGGCGGTCCACCGCGTCCTGCAGGTCCATGTTGACGGTGGACTGCTCCTCGATCTTGGTGACGACGTCGCGGGCGCGGATCCCGGCGCGCTGGGCGGGCGTGTTCCTGAGGACCTTCACCACGGTGAGGTCGCCGTTGCGCATCTGGATGACGAACCCCAGCCCGCCGAACTCGCCGCGCGTCTGGAGCTTCATCTCCTGGAAGAAGCGGGGCTCGAGCAGGACCGAGTGCGGGTCGAGGGTGGAGAGCATCCCGTTCGCGGCGGCGTACTCGATCTCCTTCAGGTCCTCGTGGGCGATCAGGTTGGCCTGCACGAACTCCATGGCCTTCCCGAGCACGGTCCGGACCTCCCAGAACGACCGGACCTGGGAGATGTCCAGCTCCTTCTCGGCCGCGCCCACCGTCAGGACGAGCTTGCCGGAGGCGGCGTCGCCCCGGACCATCACCTCGGCCACGGCCTTCTCCACCGCCTCGAGCGCCCCGACGATCATCTTCTTCGGGTCGATCCGGTCCGGGTCGACGTAGAAGCCGTCGACGTAGTGCATGGCCCGGCCGAGCATGGGCAGGCGGTCGAGCTGGTACTTCCCCTCGTTCGCCTCGGCCCCGTGGATGGGGGAGGCGCCGCGGAACGCGACGGCCGGCGCGGGCTTCGCCTCGGCGCGGTCGAGGCGTGCGGACACGCCGGCCGCGAGCGCGAGGGCGGCCGCCAGGGTGGCGAGGAACCGGAATGGACGGATCATGTGGGAGCGCCGGAGCAGGGAGCGGCCCGCGGAAAACCCGCGGGACTTCTCAGGATAGGGTGGCGGTTTCGCCGGTGCAAGCGGATCGCCGGACGGGCGGCCGGCCCCGTACCGGGAGAACGCGCGGCCGCCCCGGACCTTCCCGGCCCCGGTGGCGCTTCCCCGGGGTGGCCAGTAGATTCCCGGCGGATGTCGCTCGACCCGCGGACCGCCGACAGCCCGCCCGCGCGGGGCATCGAGGATCTGGTCCGGTGGTTCCGGGACCGGGAGCGGCCGCGCGCCGAGTGGAAGGTCGGGCTCGAGCACGAGAAGCTCTGCCTCCGGGCCGGGACGCTCGATCCGGTCCCCTACGAGGGCGAGCCGGGGATCGCCGGCGTCCTGCGGGCCTTCGACCGCTTCGGCTACCGGGCCTTCGAGGAGGAGGGGCGCATCATCGCCTCCCAGCGGAACGGGCTCACCGTGTCGATCGAGCCGGGCGGGCAGATCGAGCTCTCCGGCCGGCCCTTCGCCGACGTCCACGTGGTGGCGGCCGAGCTCGATCGCCACCTCGACAAGTGCCGCGCCATCGCCGCCGCGCAGGGCGTCGAGTTCCTCGCCGCCGGCTACCGGCCGTGGGGAACGCCCGAGACGGTGCCGTGGATGCCGAAGAACCGCTACCGGGTGATGCGGCCCTTCCTCTCCGCGCGGGGCCGCCTGGCGCCGGACATGATGGCCATGACGGCGTCGATCCAGGTCTCGTTCGACTTCGCCGGCGAGGACGACCTGGCCGAGAAGCTGCGCGTGGCGCTGGCGGCGCAGCCGGCGGTGGTGGCCGCCTTCGCGAACTCGCCGGTGGTGGACGGACGGGAGTCGGGCTGGCGGAGCTACCGCGTCAAGGTCTGGGAGGAGGTGGATCCGGCCCGCTGCGGGCTGCTCCCCTTCGTCTTCGAGCCCGGGTTCGAGGAGGATCCCTTCGCCAGGTACGCGGAGTGGGCCCTCGACGTCCCGATGATCTTCCTCCGGCGGGGCGGCGCCTACGTGGACCCGGGCGGGCGGACCTTCCGCGCCTTCCTCCGGGACGGGATCGAGGGGCACCGGGCCACCCTGGCGGACTGGGAGGACCACCTCTCCACGCTCTTCCCCGACGTGCGGGTGAAGGGCGTGGTCGAGGTCCGCGGCGCGGACGCCTGCGGGCCGGAGATGACCAAGGCCCTCGTGGCCCTGTGGAAGGGCATCCTCTACGACCGGGAGGCGCGCGCCCGGGCCTGGGACGCGGTGAAGGGCTTCGGCGTGGAGGAGCGCCGCGAGCTGATGCGGGCGGCCGGGCGGGAGGGGCTCGGCGGCCGGGCGCCCGACGGGCGCAGGCTCCGCGAGATCGCGGGCGAGCTGGTCGCGGCGGCCTCCGCCGGGCTGTGCCGCCAGCACTGCTGCGGGGAGCGGGGCGAGGACGAGCGCCGGTGGCTCGCCCCCATCGCGGAGCGCGCCGAGTCGGGGCGGTCCCCGGCCGACGACGCGCTGGAGGTCTTCCGCCGGGGGGGCGGCCGGGCCCTGGCGGCGCACCTCAGGTGCGCGTGAGCGGCCGGGAGTCGAGCGCCTTCGCCGAGTGAATGCACGCGACCGGTGGGGGCTCGATCGCCTCGACGCAAGCCCGGAAAGCGGCCGGTGAGCGGGATCGCGTGCTCGATGGCGACGTGGTCGCCGGTGAGGACGACGCGCTCGATGAGCAGTCGTACCGCAGGCCCCGGA
>DATIUR010000394.1:0-7636 GCA_035466675.1 Anaeromyxobacteraceae bacterium
TCGGTGGGGCGGTCGTACAGCTCCTTGAGGCGCGGCTCGTTCTCGATGCACTCCTTGAGCGGCGGCGTCTTGCCCTGCACCGGCTCGGGACGAGCTTGGCGATCCGGTCGCCCTCGGAGAAGGGGAGCCCCATCACGCGCACCACGTCGCGGATCACCGAGCGGGCCTTGAGGGTGCCGAAGGTGATGATCTGGCCCACGTTGTCCCGGCCGTACTTCTCCCGGACGTAGCCGATCACGTCGTCGCGCCGGTTCTGGCAGAAGTCGATGTCGAAGTCCGGCATCGAGACGCGCTCGGGGTTGAGGAACCGCTCGAAGAGCAGGTTCCAGCGGATGGGGTCGAGGTCGGTGATGCGGAGCGACCAGGCCACGATGGAGCCCGCCCCCGAGCCGCGCCCCGGGCCGACCGGCACGTCGTGCCCCTTGGCCCAGTTGATGAAGTCCTGGACGATGAGGAAGTAGCCGGAGAAGCCCATCTTCCGGATCACCCCGAGCTCCATCTCCAGCCGGGCCCGGTAGGCGTCGCGATCGTGCGGGTAGCGCCCCTCGATCTCCCGGAAGCGACGGTCGAGCCCCTCGCGCGCCAGCTTCCCGATGTACTCGTCCTCGGTGGTCCCCTCGGGCAGGGCGAAGCGCGGCAGGAAGGACTTGCCGAGCGGCAGATCCACGTCGCACGTCTCGGCGATGCGGACGGTGTTGTCGATCGCCTCCCGGTACTGGGGGAGCGCGGCCACCATCTCGTCCGGCCCGGTCACGAAGAGCCCGTCGGTCTCGTGGCGGATGCGCTTCGGATCGGCGAAGGTCTTGCCCGAGGCGATGCACATCAGGACCTCGTGCGCCTTGGCGTCCTCGCGCCGGACGTAGTGGGCGTCGGCGGTGGCGGCGAGCGGGACGCCCTCCGACTCCGACAGCTCGGCCAGGCGGGCGTTGACCTCGACCTGCTCCTTCATCCCGTTCGACTGGATCTCGAGGAAGAAGGCGCCCGGCTCGAAGATCGACTTGTACTCGCGCACGGCCCGGCGGGCGCCGTCCATGTCGCCCTGCCGGGCGAGGCGCGGCACCTCGCCCGCCAGGCAGGCGGTGAGCGCCACCAGGCCCTTCGAGCGCTCCCGGAGCACCTGCTTGTCGATGCGCGGGTCGTAGTAGAAGCCCTCGGTGAAGGCGACCGAGGAGAGGTAGCGGAGGTTCGCCCACCCCTCCTGGTTCCTCGCCAGCAGGATGAGGTGGCGGCCGATCCGCTCGGTGCGGTCGTGCCGGCCCTTGTCGCCGGCCACGTACGTCTCCATCCCCAGGATCGGCTTCACGCCCGCCTCGCGGGCCTTCCGGTAGAAGTCGATCGCCCCGAAGAGGTTGCCGTGGTCGGTCACCGCCACGGTCCCCATGCCCTTCGCCCGGACGGTCTCGAGCAGGTCCTTGATCCGGATCGCGCCGTCCAGGAGCGAGTAGAGCGTGTGCAGGTGGAGGTGGACGAAATCGGCCATGCGGACAACGGGATCTAGCAGGGGGGGCTGACAGCGGCCAGGGGGTCCAAGCGCCCGGGTCGGAATGGTTTTTTCCTCCCACGGTCGGTTCCTGGTGCGGCCGAATGCCGCATGGGATGATGCCCCCGAACGGGAGGAACCATGAGGGGATTCACACGACTCGCGCTGGCCGTCTCGGCGGTCCTGCCCATCTGCGGCGCGGAGGCGGCGCGCGCGGACTTCGGGCTCGTGCCGGCCGCGGACCCGATCGTGATCCCGGCGCCGCAGGACCTCGAAGCGGCGTCGGCCGCCATCGAGAAGGCGACCGGCGCGAAGGCCGAGCCCATCGAGGCGGCCGCCGGGGAGATCCCGCTCTCGCAGGGGCGCGCGTTCGCGCTCGACTCGAAGACGGCCGCGCGCCTGGTGACCGGGAGCCACGCCGAGTTCCGCAAGTCGGGCCTCTTCCTCTTCCGCCTCGAACGGAGCTTCGGCCTGCCGGGCGAGAAGGACCGGGTGGCGGTGCTCGCCGCCGCGGAATGGGAGGCCGCCGTCCGGCGCGTCGGCACCGCCGGGCCGCGCCGGGGCGTCCGGACCGACCAGGTGGTCGCCTGGCTGCGCGAGATCGAGAAGGAGGAGCCGTTCGACCTCTGGGAGATCGGCGTGGACTACGTGGCCGGCCGGTTCCGCCGAGCGCCGCGGGACCCGCTGGGGCTCGCCCGCCGGGCCGCCAAGATCTCGCCCGACCTGGTGGTGGGCCACACGGACCCGATCGCCGGGCTGGCCGACCTCATGGGCCGCAACCGGAACCTGTACCTCATCTGGGAGTGAGCGGAAGCGGGCTTCGCCCCTCGGCGCCGCGCGGGTAGACTCGCGCGGTGCCTGCGTTCGACCCGCCCGACCCCGACTTCGCCGAGCGCGTCCGCCGGAGCTTCGCCCGGCAGCGGCTCCTCGCCACGCTGGGCGCCACGCTCGATCGCGTGGCTCCCGGCGAGGTCGACATCCGGCTCCCCTTCCGCGAGGACCTGGCCCAGCAGCACGGCTTCCTGCACGCCGGCGCCATCACCGCGATCGTGGACACCGCCTGCGGCTACGCCGCGCTCACCCTGATGCCCGCCGGCGCGGCCGTGCTCTCGGTCGAGTTCAAGCTGAACCTGCTCTCGCCCGGGCGGGGGGAGAGCTTCGTGGCGCGGGCCCGGGTGAAGAGGCCCGGCCGGACCGTCACGGTGGTCACCGGCGACGTGTTCGCGCTCCAGGGCGGCGAGGAGCGGCTCGTGGCGACGATGCTCGCGACGATGATGACCCTGCTCGGCCGGTCCGGCCTCGAGGGCTGACCTCGCCCCGGCCGAGGGCCGCGGCGAAGTCGGCCCCGAGCGCCACCCAGCGGGAGAGGGCGCGCCCGTCGCGGAGCGCGGCCGGACCGACGAAGACGTACCCCTTCATCGGGCGGCCGGTGAAGTCCATGGGGCGCACGTGGGGCCGGGCCAGGGCCTCGTCGCTCCGCTCCGGGCCGACGCGCACGAGCAGCTCGTCGCCCAGGATCCCGCAGAACATCCTGCCGTCGAGGAGGAAGGCGAGCCCGCCGAACATCGCCCTCTCGGAGACGCCCTTCCTTCCCGCCGCCGCGAGGCGGACCCGCTCCGCCAGCTTGCCGTCGTAGGCCATGCCCGGTGGCTAGCCCCCCCGGCGCGGCCGCGCCGGGCCCGTGGGGGGCGTGGCGGCGCGGGGCTGCGGGGCGCGTCTCTGGGCGCCACGTGACGCATGGGCGCCGGCGGACGATCAGCCACGCCCCCACCGCGCGTCGCGCAGCATCTCCCGCGCGGCGTTCCGCCCGCAGGCGCCCATCACGCCGCCGCCGGGGTGGGTGGCCGCGCCGCACAGGTAGAGGCTCCGGACCGGGGTGCGGTACCGCCCCAGCCCCGGGACCGGCCGCATGAAGAGGAGCTGCGAGGGCGTCATGGCGCCCTGGAAGATGTTCCCCCCGGTGAGGCCGAAGCGCGCCTCCAGATCGGGCGGCGCGAGCACCTCGCGCGCGATGACGGACTTCCTGAAGCCGGGGGCGTAGGCCTCGAGCGCGTCGAAGCACCGGTCGGCGAAGCGCTCGCGCTCCTCGTCCCAGCTCCCCTCCGCCAGTCGGTAGGGGGCGTACTGCACGAACATCGACATGAGGTGGCGGCCGGGCGGCGCCACCGAGGGGTCCACGGCCGAGGGGATGGTGCACTCGAGCACCGGCGCGCGCGAGGGGAGGCCGCGGCGCGCGTCGTCGAAGGCGCGCTCGATGTAGGCCATCGAGGGCGCCACGTGGATGGTGCCGCGGTGCTGCGGCCCGGGGGCCCGGCCGGGCAGCGCGGAGAAGTCCGGCAGCTCCGCCAGGGCCACGTTGATCTTGAGCGAGGCGCTCGCGTAGTCGATGCGCCGCACGGCGCCGGCCACCTCGGGCGAGAGGTGGCGGTCGCCCACCAGGCCCAGGAGCGTGACCGTGGCGTCGGCGCTGGAGGCCACCCGCCGGGCCCGGATCTCCTCGCCGCCCGCGAGGACCACGCCCAGGGCGCGCCCGTCCTCGACCCGGATCCGCTCCACCCGGGCGCCGGTCCGGATCTCCGCGCCGCGGGCCCGGGCCGCCGAGGCGATCGCCTCGGAGAGCGTGCCCATGCCGCCGCGGACGTAACCCCAGACGCCCCGCGCCCCGTCGGTCTCGCCCATGACGTGGTGGAAGAGGACGTAGGCGGTCCCCGGCGTGGAAGGGGAGGCCATCGCCCCGATGATGGCGTCGGTGGCGAGCGTGGCCTTGAGCTCGTCCGACTCGAACCAGCGGTCGAGCACCGCGGTGGCCGGCCCGGTCAGGATCTCGAGCGCGCGCGGGCCGTCCGGGCCGAGCCGGGCGAAGGCGAGGCCGGTGCGGGCGATCCGGAGGAGATCCCGCCAGCGCCCGGAGAACGGGTCGGCCGCCGGCTCGTCGAGCAGCGGCTCGAGCACGCGCGCGATCCGCTCCAGCATCGCCTCGTAGCGGGGGAGCGCCTCGGCGTCGCGGGCGGAGAGCTTCGCCACCTCGCGCCGGTTCAGGGCCGGGTCGGGGCCGAGCAGGAGGTGGCGCCCGTCCGGGAAGGGCGTGAACGAGGAGGGGCTCCGCGGGAGGACCCGGTAGCCGTGCCGGTGGAGGTCGAGATCGCGCACGATCCGGGGGCGCAGCAGGCTCACCACGTAGGCCGCGGTCGAGACCCGGAACCCGGGCCAGGTCTCCTCGGTGACCGCCGCGCCGCCCAGCCGCTCGCGCGCCTCGAGGACGAGCACGCGGTGGCCCGCGCCGGCCAGGTAGGCCGCCGCCACCAAGCCGTTGTGTCCGCCCCCCACCACGATGTCGTCGTAGGCGCGCACGGGGACCTCCGCGGACCGTATACCGCGCCGCGACCGGTGCGGGCCACCCGTGCGGACGCGGCCTCCGCCGTTCCCCTGGTACCTTCCCGCCCGGCGTGGGCGCTTCCGCGCCAGCTTCGCTTGCGGTATGGGTAGCCATCATGCGCGGCGAGGCGTTCGCCCGTCAGCTCAGGCTCCTGGCGCTGCTCGAGGCGCGACGCGAGGGGATCGAGCCGGAAGAGGCGGCCGCGGAGCTGGGGACGCGGCGCCGCACCGTCTACCGCGACTTCCGCGTGCTGGAGGACGCCGGCTTCCCGCTCACGTCGGCGCTGGACGGCCGGCGGGCGCGCTGGCGCATGGTGGAGGGGTACCGCCACCGCCTCCAGCTCGCGCTCACCTGGAGCGAGCTCCTCGCGCTCATGACGGCCCGGCAGATGGTGGCCGCGCTCGCCGGGACGACGCTGCACGACGGGGCGGCGAGCGCGCTCGAGAAGATCCGCGCCACGCTGCCGAGGGGGCTGGCGGAGCGCTTCCGCTCCTCGGAGCACATCGTGAGCGCCCCCGGAGGAGGCCGCGACTACCGGTCGCGCGGCGAGCTGGTGCGGCGCCTCGTCGAGGCCGTCGACGCCCGCGAGACCGTCGCCGCGCGATACCGCTCGCGCGGCGCGAGGGGCCGCCGCGGTGTGGACCGCCGGCTCGACCCCTACCACCTGCGGGTCGCCGAGGAGGGCCTCTACCTCCTCGCGTGGTGTCACCGGAGCCGGCAGGTGAAGCTCTTCCTCGTCGACCGCTTCGACGACGTGCGTTCGACGGGCGAGGGGTTCGACCCGCCGGCGGGCTTCGACGCGGAGGCGCTCCTGCGGTCGCGGTTCGGGATGTGGAGCGGGCGTCCCAGGAGGGTTCGCTTCAAGGTGGCGCCGGAGATCGCGGACCTGCTGATGGAGCGCAAGGTCCACCCGAGCCAGGTGGCGCAGCGCCGGACCGACGGGAGCCTGGAGGTCCGGCTCGACGTCGCGATCGGGCCCCCTCTCGTGGCGTACCTGACGGGGCTCGGGGCGGGGGTGAGCGAGATCGCTCCCGCGGAGCTGAGGGCGGCGGTGACGAGGGAGCACCGGAGGGCCCTGGAGGGTCTCGGGATCGGGCTCGCGGGTGGCGTGACCTCGCGTGACACGGGTGCGGCGTAGCGTGGCGCCACTCGCGGATCCGTCACGCGAAGGAGGGGGAGGCGTCAACAGGTGACGGCCGTGGTGGAAGCCCGCTCCTCGAGGTGAGCCGATGCTGACGGTCCCGGCGCTGAAGATCCAGCAGTTCACGCAGGAGTTCTACCTGCTGAACCTCTCGGCCGCGGACGTCCAGCGCATGGTGCGCTTCGAGGTCCTGGGCGAGGCGGGCCTCGACGGTGGCCGCCGAGCGGCGCGGCGCGCGCCCGGGCGCGGGCGGCCGTCTCCGGTGAAATGGGTCGAGATCGAGCGCAAGGTCCACACCTCCGAGAGGGCGTTCCAGCGGCCCATCCTCCGCAAGAAGATCGAGGAGCTGGCGCAGCACTACCGGCAGTGCCGGGAAGACGGCGCCGTCCCGGCGATCCCGGGCGCGGTGCTCCTCGTCAGCGAGGAGCCCGTCTCGTTCAAGGCGGAGGGGGCGAACCCGTTCGTCGGCCTCGTGCAGATGAGCGAGTCGGAAGGGACCCTCCGCGTCCTCGACGGCCAGCACCGCCTCCTCGCGCTCGACGCGCTGCTCGGCTCGCCGGAAGCCGGCGCGATCCGCGGGGTGCAGGTGCCGGCGATCCTGTTCGCCGGGCTGCCGGCGCCGAGCGTCGTCGAGATGTTCGTGACGATCAACTCGAAGCACACGCGGCTCAACCCGTCGCTGCTCTACTCGCTCAAGGGGCGCCAGCTCTATCCGGATCCCATCGACTCGGCGATCCACGACGCCATCAAGGAGCTGAACGGGAGGGCGGGCTCGCCGCTGGCGGGGCACGTGAAGATGCTCGGCGTGGGGCCGGGCAGGGTCCCGCAGGCCGGCCTCGCGCAGGAGATGCGCGCGGCGGTCGACGCGGTCAGGGCCGCGGGCGAGGGTGCGAGCTGGCCCGACGACTTCGTCGCGAACCTCCGCCGCTTCTACGGCCTGTACTTCCGCGAGGTGAAACAGGCGTTCGCCGAGGTGTGGGAGAGCAAGAAGCACTCGGTGCGCTCGACCATGGCGCTCCGGGCGTTCGTGCAGGCGTCGCCGCCGGTGGTCGCCCGCGTGTACGAGGCGGGCGGGGACCCTCGGCCGACCGTGTCCGCCCTGCTGGCACCCTGGTCGGCGCGGATCGGCGGAGCGCGGTTCGAGACCGCCGGCGCCTGGCGCGCCAAGGCGGCGGGCGGTGGGAAGGAGACGACGCGGGTGCTCGCGAGGGAGCTGGTGGCGGCGCTCGGGGAGGTGGCGGCGTGAACGTGGACGAGCTCGTCGACGGGTTGAGCGCGGAGGCCGCCGAGGCGGTGCGGCCGCTCCTGCGGCAGGCGTACGACCGGGGGTTCCGCGAGGCGCTCGCGAGCGCGGGGCAGCCGGAGGCAGCCCTGGCGCCGGCGCCGGTGGAGCAGCCGGCTCCGCATCCGCCGGAGCCGCCCACGCCGGTTTCGGGCGCCGCGCCAGTGGCCTGGGCCGGCGGCGTCGAGCCGAAGGCGGACGACGCGCCGGGCGACGAGGGGGACGAGGACGCCGAGAACGGGGAGGACGCGCCGGCGCCCCGGCCGATCCTGGCGAACGCGAAGGTGGGGACCCTGCGCCGCCGGATCATCCGCACGTTCGACCTCGGGCGCTTCGACATCGACGTCGTGATCTGCC
>DATIUR010000395.1:0-3099 GCA_035466675.1 Anaeromyxobacteraceae bacterium
GGCGTGTTCGAGGCCCTGCTGGGCGAGGAGGACGCGGTGGTCTCCGACGCCCTCAACCACGCCTCGATCATCGACGGGATCCGCCTCTGCAAGGCCCGGCGCTTCCGGTACGCGAGCGGCGACATGGTGGAGCTGCGGGACCGGCTCCGGGAGGCGGACGGCGGCGGCGCCCGCTTCAAGCTGGTGGTCACCGACGGGGTCTTCTCCATGGACGGGACCATGGCGAAGCTGTCCGAGATCTGCGACCTCTGCGAGGCGCACGGCGCCCTGGTGATGGTGGACGACAGCCACGCGGTGGGCTTCGTGGGCGAGAAGGGGCGCGGCACGCACGAGCACCACGGCGTGATGGGGCGGGTGGACCTCGTGACCGGGACGCTCGGCAAGGCGCTCGGGGGAGCCTCGGGCGGCTACGTCTCCTCCTCCCGGGAGATCGTGGAGTGGCTCCGCCAGAAGGCGCGGCCGTACCTGTTCTCGAACACCCTCGCGCCGGTGATCGCGGCGGTCTCCCTGCAGGTGCTCGACCTGGTGGAGCGGGGCGACGACCTGCGGCGCCGGCTCCGCGACAACGCCCGCCACTTCCGGGCCGGGATGGGGAAGCTCGGCTTCGAGCTGCTCCCGGGCGACCACCCCATCATCCCGGTGATGCTGCACGAGGCGAAGCTGGCGCAGGAGTTCGCGCGGCGCCTGCTCGAGGAGGGCGTGTACGCCATCGGCTTCTTCTTCCCGGTGGTTCCCAGGGGCGCGGCCCGCATCCGCACGCAGATGAGCGCCGCCCACTCCCGGGCGGACCTCGACCTCGCCCTGGCGGCCTTCGAGAAGGTCGGGCGCGAGCTGGGCGTCCTGCGCGGGGGGCGGCCGTGAAGGCGCTCGTGAAGTCGAGCCCGGCCGAGGGGATCTGGATGGTCGGCGACGCGCCCGAGCCGGAGGTGGGCGTGCACGACGTGCGCATCCGGATCCGGAAGACGGCCATCTGCGGGACCGACGTCCACATCTACAACTGGGACGAGTGGAGCCGGCGGACCATCCCGGTGCCCATGGTGGTGGGCCACGAGTACGTGGGCGTGGTGGAGTCGGTCGGCGCCGAGGTGGAGGCCTTCCGCCCCGGGGACCGCGTCAGCGGCGAGGGGCACGTCACCTGCGGCTTCTGCCGGAACTGCCGGGCCGGGCGCCGCCACCTGTGCCGGCACGCCATCGGGGTCGGGGTGAACCGTCCCGGCGCCTTCGCCGAGCTGCTCGTCATCCCGGCCGGCAACGTCTACCGGATCCCGGACGACGTCCCGGACGAGATCGCGGCCATCTTCGACCCGTACGGCAACGCCACCCACACCGCCTTGAGCTTCGACCTGGTGGGCGAGGACGTGCTCGTGACCGGCGCGGGGCCGATCGGGATCATGGCCGCGGCCATCGCCCGCCACGTGGGCGCGCGCCACGTGGTGGTGACCGACGTGAACGAGTACCGGCTCGCCCTGGCCGCGCGGATGGGGGCCACCCGGGTCGTGAACGTGGGCCGGGAGGACCTGCGCGCCGTGATGCAGGAGCTGGGCATGAAGGAGGGGTTCGACGTGGGCCTGGAGATGAGCGGGAACGGCCCCGCCTTCCGCCAGATGCTCGAGACCATGAACCACGGCGGGAAGGTGGCGATGCTCGGGATCATGCCGGGCGAGCAGGCCGTCGACTGGAGCCAGGTCGTCTTCAAGGGGCTCGTCCTGAAGGGCATCTACGGAAGGGAGATGTACGAGACCTGGTACAAGATGGTGGCCATGCTCCAGTCCGGGCTCGACCTCTCGCCCGTCGTCACGCACCGCTTCCCCGTGGACCGGTTCCAGGAGGCCTTCGACGTGATGCGGAGCGGGAAGTCGGGGAAGGTGGTGATGGAGTGGACGGCGTGACTGGCACGCCTCCGCCAGAAGTCCCCTCCCCGTCGATGGGTCGGTCCGCGAAATCCTGCAGAGGCACCGGCCGTCCCGGGCGGAAGGCCCAAGCCCACCATCGCCGGCGATAGTACTTCCACCCGTCCGGGGCGTGGCTCGGCGGAACCTCGCCCTGTGCGCGCGGCCGAAGGTCTCCTCCGCGTGCAGCAGGCGCGCAGCGCGGGCAGGCCGCGGCCGCGCCCGCCCCCTCAGTCTCCCTCGTGCACGTGCCAGTGCGCATGGGCGCGGGTGCCGTGCCGGTGCGCGTGCCGGTGGGCGAGGCCGCTCCGCACGAGCAGCGCCTCGTCGTGGAGCAGGTCGTGGGGCGGTCCGTCGAACAGGACCCCCCGCCCGTCCGGCGAGAGCAGGACGGCGCGGGTCCCCAGCTCCTCCGCCATGCCCAGACCGTGCGTCGCCACCACCGTGGTGACGCCCTCCAGCCCCGCCAGCAGGTCCACCAGGAACGCCGACGAGGCCGGGTCGAGGTTGGCGGTGGCCTCGTCGAGCAGGAGCACGCTCGGCCCCACCGCGAGGAGCGCGGCCAGCGCCACCCGCTTCTTCTCGCCCCCGGACAGCTCGAAGGGGGGGCGGCCCAGGAGCGGCGTCAGCCCGAACGTCTCCGCCCAGCGCTCCGTCCGCCGGTCCGGCTCCGCCAGCCCGAGCTGGCGGGGGCCGAAGGCGATCTCGTCGGCCACGGTGGGGTTGAAGAGCATGGCGTCCACGTTCTGGAAGAGCAGGGCCACCTCGCCGCGGAAGCGTCGCCGGAAGGCGGCGTCGTCGAGGGAGGCGGCGTCGAGCAGGCGGTCCCGGTAGCGGACCGTCCCGCGGACGCCGAAGGCGAGGCCGTCGAGGAGCCGGAGGAGCGTGGTCTTCCCGCACCCGTTCACCCCGAGCAGGACCACCCGCTCGCCCTCGGCGACGGAGAAGGACACCTCGCGGAGCGCCTCGCGGCCGCCCACCTCGACCGCCACCCGGTCGAGATCGAAGACGGCGGCCACCTCAGAACCCCCTCGAGCGCATGGCGTCGGAGATGTCGCGGGCGTTGCGGGCGGCGAGCGCGACCACCGCGCCGGTGATCCCCCCGGCGCCGCGGACCACGTCGAGCGTCCGCGGCCTCCGAGGCAGGCGGCTGCGGAGCCCCAGCAGCGACTCGGTGGCGAGGAGGCGCAGCGCGTGGATCTGGGCCAGG
>DATIUR010000396.1:0-5555 GCA_035466675.1 Anaeromyxobacteraceae bacterium
CTGGGACCTGGCCGTGCTCGCGCCCGCGCGCGGCGAGAGGCCGCTCGCCCTCCCGCCCGCCTCGGAGCTGCGCCTGCGGAACGGCGGTCTCGCCTGCCGCCTCCTGCGCTACCGTCCGTGACGGCGGAGACCACCTGGCCCCCGCCTGCCCGGCGCACCGAGGCGGACCCGGCTCTCCGGGGGGCGCTGCGGGGGCCCGACCGCCCCGGTATGCTGCGCCGTCCATGCGCCCCGCCGACCGCCTCCCCGCCGCCGCGCTCGCCGTCGCCCTCGCCTCGGTGGCCGTCTCCGGGATCGGGCCGCACGAGCGGCTCACCTGGCTCCTCGAGGTCGCGCCGGTGCTGGTGGCGGTCCCGCTGCTCCTCGCGACACACCGGAGGTTCCCCTTCACGCCGGTCGTCACCGTGCTCCTGGCCGTCCACGCCTGCATCCTCTCGCTCGGCGGCCACTACACCTACGCGCGCGTGCCTCTCGGCCTCTGGGTGCAGGAGGCGTTGGGCCTGGCGCGGAACCACTACGACCGCCTCGGTCACCTCGCCCAGGGTTTCGTGCCCGCCCTGGTCGCCCGGGAGGTCCTCCTCCGGACCTCCCCGCTCCGACCCGGGCGCTGGCTCTTCTTTCTCGTCGCCTGCGTCGCGCTCGCCGCCTCGGCATCCTACGAGTTCGTGGAGTGGGGCGCGGCGCTCGTCCTGGGGCAGGGCGCGGACGCGTTCCTGGGGACCCAGGGCGACTCCTGGGACACGCAGTGGGACATGTTCCTGGCGCTCCTCGGCGCCGTGGCGTCGCAGCTCCTGTTCGCTCGGCGCCAGGACCGACAGCTCGGCCGGCTGCGGGCCGGGCCGGCCGCTCCTGGGTAGCCCGGGATCCGGCCGCCACCGGGAGGACTTGCCGCCGGGAGGAGTTCACCGAAGCGTTTCCGGCGCGCCGGGCTCGCGACACCTTCGCCGGGCACGATCCCGGCCGATGCTGGACCAGGGCCGCGAGACGGCCCCGACGCGCTGCTCCTTCCGGAGGGCGTTGGGGGCGCGGCGACCTCTCCCAGGCCGTCAAGCGCGGGCTCGCCCGCGCCCGCCCGGACTCGGCCATCGAGGGGGTCGAGGCGCTGGCGGCCAATCCCGACCGCTTCTCCTTCCCCTCGGGGCACACCGCCGCCGCGATCGCGGTGGCGGTCGCGTTCGCCGGGGCGCCGTTCGGGCTCGGCCCCGGCGCCGCCGTGCTCGCCGCCGGGATCGCGCTCTCCCGCGTCTACCTCGGCGCGCACTACCCGCTCGACGTGGCCGCCGGCGCGGTGCTGGGACTCCTCGCCGGTGTCGCGGCGCGCCTCCTCGTCGGCTGAACGCGGGCCGCGCCGCCCTTCACCCCTCCTGCGTCGTCCGGCTCTTCGGGTGCCGCACGTCCTCGCCGCGGACCATGTACACCACCATCTCCGCCAGGTTCGTGGCGTGGTCGCCGAACCGCTCCAGGTGCTTGGCCGCGAACAGGATGGAGGTGGACCGGCGGATGTTCCTCGAGTCCTCCATCATGAGCGCGAGCTGGTCGTTGAAGATCTTGAGGTAGAGGGCGTCGAGCAGGTCGTCCCCCAGCATGACCTCCTCGGCCCGCTTCACGTCCCCGGAGACGAAGGCGTCGAGGGCCTTCTTGAGCTGCGCCTCGGTCAGGTCGGCCAGCTTGGCGAGGTCGTGCAGCGGCCCGAACGGCGGGGCCTCGTTCAGGTCGAGCGCCCGATCGGCCACGTTCACGGCCAGATCCCCCATCCGCTCCAGGTCGGTCACGATCTTGAGGGCGGTGGTGATGAAGCGGAGATCGCTCGCCGCCGGCTGCCGCAGGGCCAGGATGCGCCGGCACATGCCGTCGATCTCGACCTCCATCCGGTTGACCTCGCGGTCCCGGGTCCTGACCTTCTCGGCCAGGTCCGAGTCGCGCTCGGTGATGGCGCGCACGCTGGCGGCGATGGCCTGCTCGACGAGGCCGCCCATCTCCAGCAGCCGGTCGCGCAGGGCCTTGAGCTCCGCCTCGTAGGACTTGTCGGTATGGGTGGGGGGCATCGAGGCTCCCGGCGGCTCTCCGCGATGCTATCCGAACTTCCCGGTGACGTAGTCCTCGGTCCGCTGCTCGGACGGGTTCGTGAAGATCCGCTCCGTGGGGCCCACCTCCACGAGCTCGCCCATGTAGAAGAAGGCGGTCTGGTCGGAGACGCGGGCCGCCTGCTGCATGTTGTGCGTCACGATCACGATGGTGTACCGCTCCTTCAGCTGGTGGATCAGGTCCTCGATCTTGGCCGTGGCGATGGGGTCGAGCGCGCTGGCGGGCTCGTCCATCAGGACCACCTCCGGCTCGACCGCCAGGGCCCGGGCGATGCACAGCCGCTGCTGCTGGCCGCCGGAGAGACCGAGGGCGCTCTCTTCCAGGCGGTCCCTCACCTCCTCCCAGAGGGCCGAGGCGCGGAGCGAGCGCTCGACGCGCTCGGCCAGCTCCTCGCGGTCCCGCAGGCCGCCGACGCGAAGCCCGTAGGCGACGTTGTCGAAGATCGACTTGGGGAAGGGGTTCGACCGCTGGAAGACCATCCCCACCCGGCGCCGCACGTCCACGGCGTCGAGCGACCGGTAGACGTCCACGCCGTCGAGGAGGACCTCGCCGCTCGTCTCGGCGCCCGGGATGAGCTCGTTCATGCGGTTGAGCGCCCGGAGGAAGGTGGACTTGCCGCAGCCGGAGGGGCCGATGAGGGCGGTCACCTGCCGCCGGGGGAGGCGAAGCGACACGTCGCGCACCGCGGGCTTGCCGCCGTAGGAGACGACCATGCCTCTCGTCTCCATCTTCGGGTCGCTCGGGGCCTCGGCGCTCATGGGGCTAGGTGGCCGTGGCGGCCCTGCCGCGCGTGCGGGAGCGGATCACGACCGCCACCAGGTTCAGGGCGAAGGTGAGGACGACCAGGACCAGGACGGTCGAGTAGAGGAGCGGCCGCGTCGCCTCCACGTCCGGCGACTGCGTGGCCAGCACGTAGACGTGGTACCCGAGGTGCATGAACTGCGAGAAGGGGGAGGTGGGGAGATCCGGCAGGAAGTAGGCCGCCCCGGTGAAGAGGATGGGGGCCACCTCACCCGCGCCGCGCGCCACCGCCAGGATCGCGCCGGTGAGGATGCCGGGGAGCGCGCCGGGGAGGACGACCCGGGCGAGCGTCTGCGACTTCGTCGCCCCGAGGGCGAGGCTCGCGTCGCGCAGCTCGCGGGGGACGGCCCGGAGCGCCTCCTCGGTCGACACGATCACCACGGGCAAGGTCAGCACGGCCAGCGTCAGGGACGCCCAGAGGAGCGCCGGCTGCCCGTACCGCAGGGTGCCGGGCTCCGAGAGCAGGCGGTCCAGGCCGCGCCCGACGAACTGGACGAAGAAGCCCAGGCCGAAGAGGCCGAACACGATCGAGGGCACGCCGGCGAGGTTCACGACGGCGGCCCGGACCGCCCCGGCCAGCCGCGAGGCGGGAGGCGCGTACTCGTGCAGGTAGATGGCGGTGAGCACCCCCACCGGCATGACCGCCACGGTCATGAGGATCGTCATCACCGCGGTGCCGTAGATGGCGGGAAAGATGCCGCCCGCGGTCATCCCCTGGTCGGGAGCCGCGGTGAGGAACTCCCAGGAGAGGCGGGCCGCGCCGCCGCGGACGATGTCCCACAGGATGAGGGCGAGCATCCCCATCACCAGGGCGGCGGCCCCGGCGGTGAGGAAGGTCAGCCCGGAGCCGACCATCCTCCGACCCCGCGAGGCGCTCACGCCGCCCCCCCGGTCATCCTGCGCACCAGCCTGCGGACCGACCAGGAGGCGATGCCGTTCAGGAGGAAGGTCAGGACGAACAGCTCGACGCCGATGAAGAAGAGGACCGCGTAGTGCGCGTCGCCGAAGACCACCTCGCCCATCTCGGCGGCGATGGTGGCGGAGAGCGTGCGAACGGAGTCCCCGAGGGCGAAGGACGTGATGGCCGCGTTGCCGGAGGCCATCAGCACGATCATCGTCTCGCCGATGGCCCGGCCGAAGCCGAGCACCACCGCCGCGAGCACGCCCGGCGCGGCCGCGGGCAGGACCACCCCGAGGGCGGTCTCCCAGCGGGTGGCTCCGAGCGCGTAGGAGGCCTCCCGGTAGCTCCGCGGCACGGCCGCCAGCGCGTCCTCGCTCACCGTGAAGATGACCGGGACGACCGCCAGGGCCATGGCGATCCCTGCCACCACCGCGTTGAGCCGGGAGGTGAGCCCGAAGGCGTCCTGCAGCCAGGTGGCGAGGACCATCAGCCCGAAGAAGCCGAGCACCACCGACGGGATCCCGGCCAGCAGCTCGATGACCGGCTTCATCGTCCCGCGGACGCGCCGCGGCGCGAACTCGGAGGTGTAGACGGCGGCGGCGATCCCGAGGGGAACCGCGAAGAGCAGCGCCACCGCCGTCACCTTGAGCGTGCCCACGAAGAGGGGGATCATGGAGTACTTCGCCACCTCGCCCACCGGCTGCCACATGAACTCCGGCGGCCGGCCTTCCCGGATCTGCTGCGGGAGGAACATCTTCGCGAGGCTCGCCTCGCCGCGGATCCCGGCGTCCGTCAGGAGCGGGAGCGCCTCGCGCCCGACGAACACGAAGATGAGGACGACGGCGGCGATGCCGGTCAGCGCCACCAGGGTGACCAGGCCCTCGATCACACCCTCGCGGATCCGCCGCCGCCTGGCGGTGGCGGGGAGGTGGCGGGCCGCCCACTCCCCGGCGCTGGACACGGGTCGCACGGCGGCGGATCTGCCCACGAGGCCGTTTCGCCGCCGTGGCGGGAAGGTGACGTTCCGGTGACGCCCCGCCTACCTGACGGGGAAGTACCCGACCTGGGTCACGACCGCCTGTCCCTCGGGGGACAGGCAGTAGTCGATGAACGGCTTCGCCTCGCCGGCGGGCTCGCCGCGCGTGTACAGGAAGAGCGGCCGGGCGAGCGGGTACTTCCCGCTCTGCACGTTCTCGGCGGTGGGCAGGTAGGCCTTGCCGTCCGCGCCGACGACCTCGACCTCCTTCACGCCCGCCCCGTAGGCGGCGCCGCCGTACCCGATCCCGTTCCGCTCCTTCGAGACCGCGTTCACCACCGCGGCCGTGCCGGGCAGCGTCTGGGCGCGGGGCGTGTAGTCGGCGTTGCCGAGCACGTGCTCCTTCACGAAGACGTAGGTGCCGGAGGAGCCCTCGCGGGAGTAGACGACGACGGGCGCGTCGGCGCCCCCCACCTCCTTCCAGTTCGTGACGTCGCCGACGTAGATGGCCCTGAGCTGCGCCGGCGTGAGCCGCGAGACCGGGTTCGACCGGTGGACGTAGAAGGCGACGCCGTCCCTGGCGACCGCGATCTCGGCCGGGCGGACGCCGTGGCGATCGCGCACCTTGGCCGACTCGGACTCCTTGATCGACCGCGAGGCGGTCGCGACGTCCGTCGTGCCGTTGACGAGGGCCGCGATCCCGGTGCCCGAGCCGCCCCCCGTCACCTGCACCTTCCGGCCCGGGTTCTTCTTCATGTAGCCCTCGGCCCACCGCTGGACCAGGATCACCAT
>DATIUR010000397.1:0-6305 GCA_035466675.1 Anaeromyxobacteraceae bacterium
GGGGTAGGTGACCCGGGCGATGCTCCGGCCGGGCGGCCTGCTCGTCCCGCCCGACGCGGTGGACGAGTCGAAGCTGCCGAACCGCCGCAGCCTCAACGTGGCGCTGCTCGGCGTGCTGGCGCGGCATCTCGACCTGCCCGAGGAGCACTGGCTCGCCGCCATCCGCGCGGCGCTGCCCGAGCGGCTGCACGGGGTGAACGAGAGGGCCTTCCGGGCGGGCCGGGAGATCGGGAAGGCCGTGCGGGCCTGACGGGCCCGGGAGGAGGCGACCTTGACCACCCAGCGCACCGAGGCGGCGTTCCACCCCGCCAGCGCCCCGGACTTCCTTCCGCGCGCCCAGCTGGAGCGGCTCCAGCTCGACCGGCTGAAGGCCATCGTGCGGCGCGCCTTCGAGCGGGTGGCCCTCTTCCGCCGGCGGATGGAGGAGCGGGGGGTCCGGCCGGAGGACGTCCGGTCGCTCGCGGACCTGGCTCGGCTCCCCTTCACCGTGAAGACCGACCTCCGGGACACCTACCCCTTCGGCCTCTTCGCGAGCCCCATGGAGGAGATCGTCCGGCTGCACGCCTCCTCCGGCACCACCGGCAAGCCCATCGTGGTCGCCTACACCGACGAGGACCTCCGGGTCTGGACGAGCGTGATGGTCCGCACCTTCGCCGCCTGCGGCCTCGGTCCGGGCGACGTCGTCCAGAACGCTTACGGGTACGGGCTCTTCACCGGGGGGCTGGGCGCGCACTACGGGGCCGAGGCCCTGGGCGCGACCGTCATCCCCATCTCCGGCGGCAACACCGAGCGCCAGCTGATGGTGCTCCAGGACTTCGGGGTGACCGCCATCTGCTGCACGCCGAGCTACTTCGTGCACCTGGTCGAGCGCGCCAAGGAGGCGAAGATCGGGTTCGGCAAGCTCGCGGTGGGCGTCTTCGGCGCCGAGCCCTGGTCCGAGTCGATCCGGAAGCACATCCAGGCCGAGAGCGGCATCAAGGCCTACGACATCTACGGCCTCTCCGAGATCATCGGCCCGGGGGTGGGCATCGAGTGCCACCGCCAGGACGGCCTGCACCTGTTCGAGGACCACTTCTACCCGGAGATCGTGGACCCGAAGACGGGCGAGGTGCTGCCGGCCGGATCCGAGGGGGAGCTCGTCCTCACCACGCTCTCCAAGCAGGCCATGCCCATGATCCGGTACCGGACCCGCGACATCACCGCCCTGGAGCCGGAGTCGTGCGCCTGCGGGCGGACCCTGCGGCGCATCCGCCGGATCGGGCGGCGCTCCGACGACATGTTCATCATCCGCGGCGTGAACGTCTTCCCCTCCCAGGTCGAGACGGCCCTGCTCCGGGTCGAGGGGACGCTGCCGCACTACCAGATCGTGCTCACCCGCGAGAAGGGGCTGGACGAGATGGAGGTGCAGGTCGAGGTCACCCCCGAGTTCTTCTCCGACCAGATCCGCGGCCTGGAGAGCC
Organism: Anaeromyxobacteraceae bacterium; assembly: GCA_035466675.1. Lineage (GTDB taxonomy): Bacteria > Myxococcota > Myxococcia > Myxococcales > Anaeromyxobacteraceae > Anaeromyxobacter. The sequence goes on from DATIUR010000397.1 coordinate 1,461, forward strand.
TGCAGGCGCGGCTGGAGACCGCCATCGAGCAGACCCTGGGCATCCGCGTGAAGGTCCACCTGGTCGAGCCGCGCACCCTGGCCCGGAGCGAGGGGAAGGCCAAGCGGGTGCTGGACAAGCGCAGCATCTAGCGAGCCGACCCTCGGCAGGAGGCGCACATGAAGGTCCGCCAGCTCTCGCTCTTCCTGGAGAACCGGCCCGGCCAGCTCCGGGTCCCCTGCAAGGTCCTGGGCGACGCCGGGATCGACATCCTCACCATGTCGCTCGCCGACACCCAGCAGTTCGGGATCCTGCGCCTGGTGGTGAAGGACTGGGAGCGGGCCAGGCAGGTGCTCGAGCAGGCCGGCTCGGTCGTGAACGTCACCGAGGTGCTGGCCGTGGACGTGCCGGACCGGCCCGGCGGCCTGGCCTCGGTGCTGGAGGCCTTCGAGAAGGCGGGGATGTCGATCGAGTACATGTACGCCTTCACCGCCCGCGAGCGTGGCAAGTACGCGACGCTCATGGTCCGGATGGAGGACCCCGAGGCCGCCGCGAAGGCGCTCGCCGCCGCCGGCGTGAAGCTGGTCTCCTCGGAGGAGCTCTTCGCCAGGGCGGGGGCCTGACGGTGGCGCCTCGCGCCGGCGAGCCCCGCGTCTTCGATCCGGCCGAGACGCTCCCCCGCGGGGAGCTCGAGCCGCTCCAGCTCGCCCGCCTGCGGGAGACGGTGGAGCGCGCCGGCCGGACCCGCTTCGCCAGGGACGCCTTCGCCCGGACCGGCTTCGACCCGGCCTCCCTCCGGTCGCTCGACGACGTCCGCCGCCTGCCGTTCACGGTGAAGGACGACTTCCGCCGGCACTACCCGCTCGGCCTCCTGGCCGTGCCGCGGGAGGAGGTCGCCCGCATCCACGGCTCCTCGGGCACCACCGGCCGGCCCACCTTCGTCGCCTACACCCGGCGGGACCTGGAGACCTGGGCCGGCCTGTGCGCCCGGTTCCTGGTGGCCGGCGGGCTGCGCCCCGAGCACACCGTCCACGTCGCCTTCGGCTACGGGCTCTTCACCGGCGGCTTCGGCCTGCACTACGGGATCGAGCGGGTGGGGGCGGCGGTGGTCCCGGCGGCCGGAGGCAACACCCCGCGGCAGGTGGCGCTGCTCCGCGACCTGGATCCGGAGGTCCTGGTCTGCACGCCCTCCTACGCGCTGCACATCGCCGAGGTGGCCCGGGCCGAGGGGCTCCTCGCGAACGACCTCGCCCTCGAGGTCGGCCACTTCGGGGGCGAGCCCTGGACCGAGGAGATGCGCGAGGCCATCGAGCGCTCCCTCGGCATCCTCGCCTTCAACAACTACGGCCTCTCCGAGGTGATGGGGCCGGGCGTCTCGGGCGAGTGCCACGTCCGCCGGGGCATGCACGTCTCCGAGGACCACTTCCTGGTCGAGTGCCTCGACCCGGAGTCGCTCGAGCCGGTGCCGGAGGGGGAGGTGGGAGAGCTCGTCTTCACCACCCTCACCAAGGAGGCCATGCCGGTCCTGCGCTACCGGACCCGGGACCTCGCCGCGCTCGACCGCTCGCCCTGCCCCTGCGGCCGGACCGGCGTGCGGATGGGCCGGGTGGTGGGCCGCTCCGACGACATGATCATCGTCCGCGGCGTGAACGTCTTCCCCTCGCAGATCGAGGAGGCGCTGCTCCGGGTGGAGGGGACCGCCCCCCACTACCTCATCGAGCTGTCGCGGCCGGGCGCGCTCGACGAGGCGGTGGTGAAGGTGGAGGTCCGCCCCTCGGAGTTCTCGGACGAGATGCGCCAGATGGTGGAGCTGCGCGACCGGATCGACCGCGAGATCCACGCCGTGACCGGCATCCGCATGACGGTCGAGCTGGTCGCCCCGAACACCATCGGCCGCTCCGAGGGGAAGGCGCGCCGGGTGATCGACCACCGGCGGAAGGCCTGACGGCGCCCCTTCCGCCTCTTGCCAGAAGGCCCCGGTTCTCATACGAACGGGGCCTCGCTTCCCGGACACACAGGAGGAACACATGCGCTTCGCAGGCCGGACGTCACTCGTGGTCGTCGCCGCGCTCGCCGCGGCCCTGGGCGGAAGGGCCTCCGCCGCCACCGTCGTGAAGATCGGCGCGGCGCTCAGCATGACCGGCCCCGCCGCCGTCTACGGCGCCACCCAGAAGGCCGGGATCCTGGCGGCCGTCGAGGAGATCAACAGGAGCGGCGCGCTGAAGGGCGTGACGCTCGAGGCGGTCATCGAGGACGACGCCTCCACCAAGGAGCAGGGGATCGCCGTCTTCCAGCGCTTCATCAACAAGGACAAGGTGAGCGCCATCATCGGGCCCACCCTCTCCAACACCGCCACCGCGGCCGACCCGCTGGCGCAGGGCGCCGGCGTCCCGGTGGTGGCCGTCTCCAACACCGCCCCCAAGGGCATCACCGACATCGGCGACTTCATCTGGCGCGTGTCGCTCACCGAGGCCCAGGTGATCCCCGGCGCCCTGAAGCGGCTCCAGGCCAAGCTCGGCTTCAAGAAGGTGGCGCTGCTCTACGGCAACGACGACGCCTTCACGCAGGCCGGCTACAACGTCATGAAGGCCGCCCTCGAGGCGCAGGGCATCCCGGTGGTGGGCACCCAGACCTTCGCCAAGCCCGACCGCGACTACAACGCCCAGCTCACCGCCCTGCGCGCGCTGAACCCGGACTTCCTCATGGTCTCCGCCCTGGCCGAGAACGCCGCCGGCATCGTGGCCCAGGCCCGGCAGCTCGGCTGGAACGTGCCCATCATGGGCGGCAACGGCTTCAACTCCCCCGCCTTCATCAAGAACGCCGGGCCGGCCGCCGAGGGCGTCTACGTCGGCACCGCCTGGAACAAGGCCTCCGCGGACCCGGTGAACCAGGCCTTCCTCAAGGGGATGGCGGCGCGGGGCATCGATCCCGACCAGTTCGCCGCCCAGGCCTACGTGGGCGTGATGGTGATCGCCGAGGCCGTGAAGCTCTCCGGGATGAAGGGCGGGCGCGACGACATCAAGGCGGGCTTCCTGAAGCTCAAGGACCTGCCCACGCCCCTCGGCAAGTTCTCCTTCACGCCGGAGCGGGACGGCAGCCACGAGCCGGCCGTCCAGCAGGTGAAGGACGGCAAGTTCCAGATCGTCCCGTAGCCCCCGGGGCCCGGAGGCGAGCGTGGGCCAGCAGATCGTCAACGGGCTCTTCCTGGGCAGCATCTACGCCCTGTTCGCCCTCGGCTACACGCTCGTCTTCGGGGTCCTCGACATCCTCAACCTGGCCCACGCCGCGGTCTTCATGCTGGCGTCGTTCCTGGCGCTCACGGCGGTGACCGCGGCGGGGCTCCCCATCCTCGCCGCGCTGCCGCTGGCGATGGTGGGCGCCGCGTTCATCGGCCTCTTGCTCGAGCGGGTCGCCTTCCGGCCGCTGCGCCGCCGCACCGACTCCAACATCTCCGGCCTCATCAGCTCGCTCGCCATGGCCACCGTCTTCGAGGCGGTGGCGCTGCAGATCTGGGGGCCGAACGTGACCCGCTTCCCGTTCGGCACGCTGCCGGAGGGGAGGCCCGTCTCCCTCCTCGGCGCGGAGATCTCGCGGCTCCAGCTCACCACCGTGGCGGTGGCGGTCGCGCTCTTCCTCCTGCTCACCTGGCTCGTGCAGGGAACCCGGCTCGGGCGCCAGGTCCGGGCGGTGGCGGAGAGCCCGCGGGCCGCCCGCGTCCTCGGCATCGACGTCGATCGCGCCATCGCCGCCTCGTTCTTCATCTCCTCGGCGCTGGGCGGGGCGGCCGGCGTGCTCTACGGGCTCGCCTACAACGCCATCTCGCCCGACATGGGGCGCGGCATCGAGCTGAAGGGGCTGGCCGTGATCATCCTGGGCGGCATGGGGTCCATGCCCGGGGCCGTGGTGGCCGGCTTCGCCCTCGGGCTCTCGGAGGTGTTCGTGGTGGCGCACCTGGGCGCCTCCTACCGGGACGCGGTCTCCTTCGCCGGGCTCTTCCTCATCCTGGTGCTGCGGCCGCGGGGCCTGCTCGGCGCGGCGGCGCTCCGCGAGGCCTGAAGGGGGACGCGCGTGGAGTGGCTGGCCGACCACTGGGCGACGTACCAGTCGACCCTGGCCTACATCGGGCTGAACGGGCTCCTCGCGCTCTCGGTGTACGCGACCCTCTCCTGCGGGCAGCTCGCCCTGGGCAACGCCGGCTTCATGGCCATCGGCGCCTACGCCGCCACGCTCCTCACCAAGAAGGCGGGCGCGCCGTTTCCCGCCGCCCTGGCCGCCAGCGTCCTCCTGCCGGCCCTGGTGGCGGTGCCGCTCGGGCTGCCGGTCCTGCGCCTGCGGGGCGTCTTCCTCGCCATCGCCACCATCGGCTTCGGCGAGGTGGTGCGGCTCGGCATCGTCAACTGGGACTACGTGGACGGGGCGCAGGGCATCGTGGCCATCCCGCAGAAGACGTCGCTCTGGATGGTCTGGCTGGCCCTGGCGCTCGCCGTCGGCGCCTTCGCGCGGGTGCGGGGGTCGAAGTGGGGGTTCGCGCTCGAGGCGATCCGGGAGGACGAGCCCGCCGCCAGGACCATGGGCATCCACACCACCGCCTACAAGCTCGCCATGCTGGTGGTGGGCGCCGGCCTGGCGGGCCTCGCCGGGGCCCTGGAGGCCCACTACACCTTCATGGTCGCGCCGAACGGGTTCACCTTCGGGCGCGTGGTGGACATGCTCGTCTTCGCGGTGGTGGGCGGCACCGCCCACTGGGCCGGCCCCGTGATCGGCGCGGCCTTCCTGACGCTCCTGCCCGAGATCCTGCGCGAGCTCTCCCCGCTCGTGGGCATCGAGCCGGGGCCGCTGCGCCTCATGGTGAATGGCCTCATCCTG
>DATIUR010000398.1:0-7395 GCA_035466675.1 Anaeromyxobacteraceae bacterium
CGCGCGGTCCTGGGGGTCGCGGTCCAGGGCGAGCCCGGGGCCGGCGGGATCGCCGGCGCGACGCCCGGCACCTTCACGGTCATGGCGAATCCGCCCACCGGCCCGTTCCGCGCCGCGGCCGGGACCGGGGGGAAGGTGGGACCGGCCTGCGCGGCGGTGAGCGGCGGCCACGCCGACGTGACCGGCGGGAGCATCACCCTCACCTCGATCGCGTCGGATCGGGTCGTCGGCTCGGTGGACCTCCAGTTCGAGGGCAACCAGGCGTTCTCGTGGAGCTTCGACGTGGCGACGTGCCCGCTCTCGATGGACCTCTGCCAGAAGCTCACCTGGCCCTGCTTCGACTACACCTGCGTGCCCGCACCTTGACGCGCCCCGGGCCCCGGGAACCCGCCGCCCGGGGTACGTGGTGCCCGGTTGCGCCGGCTCCTGGCCAGCTGCCCCGATGCCTGATTCAAGAGCCCGTCGAATCGCCCATCCGCGAGGCTCCAGCTAGGGCAGGGTCACGAAGCGCAGCTCGCCGATGCCGCCGTAGCCCGAGTTGGCCGACGCCACCCGCAGCCCGTCGCCCGAGATGACCAGCCGCCCCGCCTGCTGGTCAAGGGGGTAGGAGGCCATCGACTCGACCTTGAAGGAGCCGAGGGCCATCCCGTCGGGCGAAAAGACGTAGGTGTCCGGCCTGTACGAGAGGGCCGACGACTGGCCGCAGATGATCCGGCCGTCCCAACCCACCTCGACGTTCACCGGGTAGGCGTAGTCGGGGCCCCCGCCCAGCTGGAGCACAAGCTGCCCCGTCGCGACGTCGTACCCGACCCACTTGTAGCCGCTCATCTCCGGCCGGTAGATCACCGAGCCGTCCGGGCTGAACGCGCCGTCCGAAGAGCCCGCGAAGACCGTGGTCGGGTGGATGGTGAACGTGCCGCCGCCGAGCGACGTCCAGGTGACGGGACGGCAGGCCGGGTCGCAGAAGATGCTGCCATCCGGGCTGGCGGTCACGCGGTAGGGCGAGTCGTACGAAGGATACCGGTAGCTCGCCAGGATCGTCCCGTCGGCCGCGTCGCGCAGCGCCCCGTCGGCCGCGATGACCAGCGGCTGCCCCCCGGTCCGCATCCAGGCCACGTGCGGGTAGATGTTGCTGGTGGAGGCGAGGCTCCACGCCGCCCCGACCGAGCGCGTATCGAGGTCGATCGGCCGGAGCCTCCAGGTGGCCCTGTCCACCACGTACAGCGTGGAGCCGTCGCCCGAGACGGCCATGCCGGCCGCCGCGCCGGCCGCCGCGGTGATGGTCTGGACCAGGGTCCCGGTGTGGACGTTGTAGATGGAGACGCTCGAGCCGCCGGCGTGGGCGTAGACGTAGGGCCGGATGGGATCGGCCACGACCTCCGTGAACGGGCCGCTCACCCCGACGCTGGCCGCCGGGGCCGCCGAGCCGATCCAGAGCCCGACGCGGATGGTCTCGGTGTTCTCGACGGTCGGGTCCGACGACGAGACCGTCACCCGTGCCAGGTGGAGCTGGTCGGGAACGAGGCCGGTCGGGTCGGCGGTGAGGACCAGGTCGTCGCCTCCCGCGCCCGAGGCGGTGACCGAGAGCCACGCGGCGTCGCTGGTCGCCGCCCAGGGGGCGGCGAGCCCGAGGTTGTCGGCGACCGTCAACGTCCGGGCAAGGAGAGACGGCCCGGGGGTGGAGGTGAAGGCCACGCCCGTCGCCGAGGCCAGCAGCAGGTGGGAGTCGAGGTTGAAGGTGACCGGAACCGAGGCGGTCACCGTGTCGCCGTTCACCGTGGCGGCGAAGGCGATCGAGCCGGTGCGCGTCCCGCCGGTGAGGCCGGCGGGCGACGGCGTCACCGTGACGGTGGTGGGGGAGGCCGAGGCGGAGCCCGAGGTGGTCGAGAGGGCGATCCAGCCGTCGCTGGCCGTGGCCGTCCAGGGGAAGGCGTTGGCGCCGGTGTCGAGCGAGAGCTGCACCGGCGTCCCACCGAAGTCCTTGCCGTCGGCACCGCCGAGGAGGAGCGAGGCCGGGACCGAGAGGGTGGCCCTGGCGAGCGAGGCCGACACGTCCAGGGAGGCCGAGAGGGGCGATCCGCCCGCCGTGGCCGCCACGGTCACCGTCGAGGCGTGGGCGCCCGAGGCGAGCGGTCCGGCCGACGGGTCGACGCCCACGGTGACGGTGGCGGGCGTGGTGCCCGCCGCCTGCCCCACCACCACCCAGCCGGCGCCCGGGGTCACGGTGAAAGGCACGGCCGTCCCGTTGTTCACGGAGACGGCGAAGGTCTTCGTCGCGATGGGGGCCCCATTGACGCCGGAGAAGGCGAGGCTGCCGGGGCTCAGCACCAGGGCCGGCGCCGCGACGGCGAGCGTCACCGGGACGACGACCGTGCGCCCCGCGCCGATCACCGAGATCTCGGCGTCGTGCCTTCCGGGGCCGAGCCCCGCGGGATCGAGGCCGACGGTCACGGTCGAGGGGGTGGTTCCGGAGACGGCGGAGAGCGTGACCCAGGGCTGCGAGGGAGACGCCGTCCAGGCGACGCCCGTCGAGCCCCCCACCGTGAGCGGTCCGGTCTCGGTGGGGCCTCCCATCACGTGGGAGAAGGAGAGCGTGGCAGGCGTGACGGCGATCGCGGCCGAGACCTCGTAGCTCACCTGCACGTCCCCGTAGGCGATGACCGACCCGTCAGCCCGGGCGATGACCACGCGCACGGTCGTGGTGTAGGTGGCCGGCGCGAGGCCGGTGGAGAAGACGTTCAGCGCCAGGGTCCAGTTGCCACCGGACCCGAACAGCGAGATGCCGAGCCACGTCGCCTGTGGCACTCCCGGCGGATGGACGGCCGTGATGTAGGCGGCGTCCCGATGGGTGACGGTCACCTGGACTCTCTGCGTCGCGGGCAGGGGGTCGAACTGCGCGGCGGAGAACGCCACCGACGAGCGGTCGAGCGAGAGCCCGCCACTACCGCCGCCGACATCGCCACCCCCCCCTCCTCCGCAGGCCGCGGTGGCGAGCGCCGCCGCGAGGGCGAGCGCGTGAACGAGGCGGATCGTGGGCAGACGCATGGCGCACTCCCCGGGAGCCGTCAGGGATTGGACACTATCGCCTGGGCGTTAAAGAACGGATTGCAAACACACACTATGCACGGGTCCTCGATGCCGCCCTTGACGGGGATCACGGCGGGTGGAATAGCCCCAGCGAGGCAGCGCACCCCGCAGCCCAGAAGCGAGAACGGTCCGTTTCGCCAGTGATCTCCGGCCCGGGCCATCAGGGGCGTTCATCCGAAATGGTCGTTCACGCCGACCCCGGCCGCATGGTGATCGGCGGGAGCGAGGGGGCGCGAACGGTCGGAGAGCAGCTTCGCGGCCTCCCAGGTCGTCGGCACGCACGAGACGGAGGGAGAGAAGCGGACGGTGACCGTTTCCGCTCCACCGTGCCACGATTGCGGTATGCCTCGAGACGCCATGGCCGACGCGACGTGCAGCCTGTGCGGGAACGGGCGCGGCCTCAGGGTCGGCCGCCGACCTCGAGCGGTGATCTGCCACGGCTGCGTCCAGGACCTGTCCTCTGCGAAGGTGCTGCCCTCGACCTCGGTGTGCATGCTCTGCGGCAAGGGCGAGGTGCGGCGACGCTGGTTCAGACGAACGTCGGTCCCGCTCTTCGGGCATGGCAGCGGCCCCGTGGTCTGCGGTGTCTGTCTGTCGCTCTGTCGGGAGATCCTCGACTGGGAGGCCCAGGTGCGCCGACCGCGCGGCCCGTGATCCGTCCTCGGGGGCCGCGCCGGCGTCCCCTCACGCCGCCGGCTTCCCCACCCGCGCCACGAGCTCGCGCGCCCCGCGGACGAGGTCGCGGCGGAGGACGAAGGCGACGCCCAGCGCGGCGAGCAGGGTCGCCCAGGTGAGCGCGGCCACGAGGCGAGCCGCGGCGAGCACGACCGTGGCGCGGCGCGGGCCGTCGCCGGGGAGCATCTCCCGCGAGAACGTGGTGCGGCGAGCGCCCTCCGGCAGCTCGATGCGGGCCGGGAGGCCCTGGTAGCCCTGCCGAGCGGCGCGGGGCGCCGGCGAGGCAGCGGGCGAGGCCACGCCTCCCACGACGCCTCCCACGGTCCCGTCTTCGAACTCGTAGAGCTTCGCCACGTTCGAGGCCGCCACCGACGCCCGCTGCGGAACCCGCTCCCACAGCACGGACCCGAGCGACAGGGCCACGATCCCAGCCGCCCCCACGCCGGCCAGGACGAGAGGCAGGCGGGCGCCGCCGACCCGCCGGACGATGACGAGGACGAGCAGGGCCAGGAGGGCCCCGCCGGAGAGGACGAGCGCCCACCCCAGCACGGCCCGGGAGAACGCGGCCGCGAGCACCACCAGGGCGGCGAGGAAAACCCGCCGCCGCCGCGCCAGGGCGAGGAGCGCCAGGAGCCGCTCCAGCGCGACGGCCAGCGCCGCGAGCAGCACGGCCTGGCCGGCCTGCAAGAGGTGCAGGCGAACCGCCGGGGGCAGCTCCTCGTAGACGGGGATCCACTCCTCGGGGTACCGCAGCTCGACGGTGGCCCGGCTCGCCGGGACGCCGACCCGCGGAAGATCCAGGCGCGCCACCGCGAAGCCGAGCCCGGCCGAGAACGGCCGGGCGTCCTGCACCGCGACCTCCTGCACCCCCTGCGAGAGGGGGAGGAGGAGCCTTCCCTCCGCGTCGCGCGTGAGGAAGGCCGCCTCCCCGCCCACGCTCGCGAAGGTGGGCTCGCCGTCCAGGGGCAGGACGAGCGCCGGCGCCCCCTGGTTGTCCACCTGGAAGCTCGCCTGGCCGCGCGCCTTCCCGTCCACGCCCAGGAAGAACACCTGCTGCAGCGAGCCGACGGCCAGCCCGGCCGTCTTGAGCGCCTCGAGCCGGGTGGCCTGCCAGGCCACCTCCGCGCCGCCGTCGAGGAGGAACGCCTGCGCGCCGCGGTAGGTGGCGGGCAGGCCGACCTCCGCCACGCCGACCCGCTTCGCCTCGGTCCGGACGTCGGGACGGATGAGCGGGTGGCTCTCGAGCAGGAGGTACTGCAGCGTGGCGTCCACCGGCGCCGAGAAGGACGAGCCGGTGAAGCGGCCCGACAGCGCCACGGTGCTCTCGCCGGGCGGGAGATCGAAGCGGTAGCGCCCGCCCTCGGCGTCCCAGGCCACCGCCGCGTCCACCGTCTCCACGTGCTCGACGTCGCGCAGGGCGAGCTCGAAGCGCCGGTGCGCGCGGTTCGGGTTCCGGATCTGCAGGAGGTAGTGGAACCGGCTCTCCTCGGGGAGGAGCGTGAGGCGGTAGCGGCCGGCGACCGAGGGCGGGAGGTCCCGGCCCTCCCCGGCGATCCTCCGGACCACCGTGAAGATCCGCGCGCCCTGGACGCCGTCGCTCGCCACCAGCTCGCCGTCCCCCACCGCGCTCGCCACCTCCAGGACCGCCGCCGAGGCCGCCGCCTCCAGGCGGTCGCTCCCGTCGAGCGCGACGCGGCAGCGGACCCGGAAGCGCGGGCCGAGCGGGGTGAGAGTGAAGCTGCCGTTCACGCCGCGGGAGAGGAGGGCGTCCCCCTCGCAGGCGAACACGCGGTAGCCAACGCCGTCCAGGACCTCGACCGCGGGCTGGCGGCCCGTCGCCCGCCCGGAGAACGACATGGCCAGGTCGCGGCCGGTGAAGCTCCCCTCCACCCGGAGCAGCTCCACCACGGTGAGCGAAGGGCGCTCGCGGAGGTCGCGCAGCTTCTCCCACTCCTCGAGCGGGATGGTGACGCTCGGGCCCGCCGGGGCCGGAGCCGGGGTGGTGGCGAGGAGCAGGGCGAGGAGCACGGACATGGATGGCCTCCGCGTTCGAGGGGTCCGGTGCCACGAAAGGTGAACCGGAGGCTACAACGCACGAGGGCCGCGAGCGATCCGCTGCAAGGCGCGGGTCGCGCCTCACGCCCCGGACGGGGGCCGGAGCGGGCCGCCGGCCGAGGAGACGCGCCCCCGGATGGCGGCCGCCTGCGCGAGCCGCGCCTCGACCCGGTCGATCATCGCGCGCCGCCGGCGCTCCACCTCGGCCGGGGAGAGGCCGAGCAGCCTCCCCGCGACGAGGTCCAGCTCGCGCTGGGCGGGCCGGGCCAGCATGGCGGCGAGATCGGTCGTGACCGGATCCCGCGCCAGCGCCTCCCGGAGCGGCTCGAGCGCCCGCAGGGCCTGGGCGATCGCGGCCGGCGCCGGGAAGGGGGCGGCGGCGAGCACGCGGCAGTCCACGTCGGCGATGGCCTGGGCGCCGGTGAGCTGGCGGGCGCCCTCGTCCACCGCCAGCCGAACGGGCGTCGAGGAGAGGACGAGCGCCACCGGCCAGGCGGAAAGGCCGCGCGGGAAGAGAACGTGCCACTTCTTGTCCTCCCACAGGCCGGCCTCGTTCAGGAAGGCGAAGGCGCGCGCGCCCACCTTGGCCGGGTAGAGCACCGGCGCCGGGCCGCGGCCGGGCGCGAGCCGCCACCAGGGCGACCGGCCCGCGCAGGTGGGGCGGAGGTGCACGCCCAGCCGCTCCCCGAGCGCCAGGTAGCGCCGCGCCGCCGGGCCGGGCCGGGCCGGCCGGAAGAGGACGCGGGCCGGTTCGGCCAGCCCGGGCGCGCGCGCCTCCTTGAGCGAGGCGAGGAGCGGGACGACGTCCCCGGCCTCGAGGGAGACCTCGCCGGCGAAAGCGGAGTGGTAGCGCCCGCCGCCGGCCGGGCGCAGGTGGAAGAAGGCGTTGCAGCCGGACTTGGTGCCGAAGCGGACCTCGCAGACGTCGCCCAGCCGGACCGCGCCGCGCGGCATCGGGGCGGGCGGCCGCCTCGCCTCGACCCGGGGGGACGCCCCGCCCGACGCCAGCCGGACGAGCGCGTCCGGCTCGAGCGCGGAGAGGGGCACGCGCGCGTCGGCGGCCGGAAGCGGCGAGGCGCCGGCGGCCCAGACCGCGAGCACCGTGTCCACCGAGGCGGCGAAGCTCCCCGCCGCGCGGGAGCCGAGCCGCAGCACGAAGCCGCCGCGGGCCTCGGCCTCCGCCACGAGCGGGGCGGCGGAGCGGGAGGTGAAGAGCGCCCGCGGCCAGACCAGGGCCGCGACCTCGGCCCGGCGCAGGGCGAGCGCGGCCAGGTGCGCCGAGAGGTCGGCCTGGCGGGAGAGGCCGCTCGCGCCGGCGGCGAGCGCCTTCTCCGCGGCCGGCACCGACTCGTGGCGCAGGAAGGGGGGATTGGCGAGGACCAGGTCGGCCCGCGGCCAGGGGAGGGCGAAGGCGTCGCCGCGGGCGATCCGGGCGCCGGCGCCGAGCAGGGCGAGGCGCTCGCGGGCGGCCCGCACGGCCAGCGGGGCGAGGTCGATGCCGTGCAGGCGGAGGCGCGCGCCGGCGGCGAGGGCGCGCCGCGCCGCGGCGGCGAGGAGCGCGCCGCCTCCGCAGGCGGG
>DATIUR010000399.1:0-12721 GCA_035466675.1 Anaeromyxobacteraceae bacterium
GGAGTGGGGATCGGAGTCATGCCACGCTCGGTTCGAGGTCCGTTTCCGAGCCGGGCCGCGGCTCGGGGTTCAGTTCGATCTCGCGACGCCGCCAGAGCTTGTAGATGGCCGGATACACCAAGAGCTCGAGGGCGAAGGAGGTGACGAGGCCGCCGATCATCGGGGCGGCGATGCGCTTCATGACGTCCGCGCCGGTGCCCGTCGACCACATGATCGGGAGGAGGCCCAGCATGGCCGCGAAGACGGTCATGGCCTTGGGGCGGACGCGCTTCACCGCGCCGTGCACGATGGCCTCCACGAGATCCCTCCGCGTCCGCAGGAGGCCCTTCGCCTTGTACTCGTCGTGCGAGAGGTCGAGGAAGAGCAGCATGAACACGCCGGTCTCGGCGTCGAGGCCCATGAGGGCGATCATCCCCACCCACACCGCGATGGAGATGTTGTAGTCGAGCGCCCAGAGCAACCACACCGCCCCGATGGCGGAGAAGGGCACCGCCAGCATCACCAGGGCCGCCTTGAAGGACGACTTGGTGTTCATGTAGAGGAGCCCGAAGATCAGCACCAGGGTGAGCGGGATGATGAGCTTCAGCCGCTCCTTCACCCGGAGCATGTTCTCGTACTGGCCGCTCCAGCTCATGTTGTACCCGGTGGGAAGCGTCACGCCCGCCGCCACGGCCTTCTTGGCCTCGCCCACGTAGCTCCCGACGTCGATCCGGGAGGTGTCGAAGTCGACGTAGACGTACCCGGCCAGGAGGCCGTTCTCGTCGCGGATCATCGACGGACCCTGCGCCAGCACCACGTCCGCGATCTCCTCCATGGGGATCTGCCCCCGCCCGCCCGGGAGCGGGAGGAGCACGCGGCGGAGCGCGGACAGGTCCTCCCGGTAGTCCCGCGCGTAGCGGACGTTGATCCCGTACCGCTCGCGGCCCTCCACGGTGGTGGACTGGTTGTCGCCTCCCACGGCGGTCATGACCATCATGTTGGCGTCGTCGACGGTGAGGCCGTAGCGGGCGAGCTGGTCGCGCTTGAGGACGAAGTCGAGGAACCAGCCGCCCGCCACCCGCTCGGCGTAGGCGCTCCGCGTCCCCGGCACCTTCTTGATGACCGCCTCGGTCTCCCGGGCCACGTGCTCGATGACGGCGAGGTCCGCCCCGCTGATCTTGATCCCGACCGGCGTCCGGATGCCGGTGGAGAGCATGTCCAGCCGGCCCTTGATGGGCATGGTCCAGGCGTTCGAGATGCCCGGGAGCTGGAGGGCCGCGTCCATCTCGTTCTCGAGGTCCTCCTGCGTGATGCGGTCGCGCCAGAAGGGGCTCAGGAACCCCTTCAGCCAGTCCGGGGCCCAGGAGGAGTACCAGCGCGGCTTCTCCCGCCACTCCGACTCCGGCTTCAGGATGATGGTGGTCTCCATCATCGTGAAGGGCGCCGGGTCGGTGGAGGTGTTGGCGCGCCCGGCCTTCCCGAAGACGCGCTCCACCTCGGGGAACGTCTTCAGGATCTTGTCCTGGACCTGCAGCGCCTGCTGCGCCTCGGCCACGGACATGCCCGGCTCGACCGCCGAGGGCATGTAGAGGATGGTCCCCTCGCGCAGGGGGGGCATGAACTCGGAGCCGAGCGCGAGGTAGACCGGCACGGTGGTGAGCACGAGGAGCAGGCTGGCCAGGATGGTGATCCGCGGGTGGCGGAGCACCAGCCGGCACGGCCGCTCGTAGAGGTTGTGCAGGAGCCGGGAGATCGGGTGCGACTCCTCGGAGTAGTACTTCCCCACCAGGGCCCGGTTGGCGATCCAGGCCAGCCAGCGCGGCCGGAAGGCGAAGTCGTCGATGCGCGCGAACATCATGCGCATGGCCGGGTCGAGGGTGATGGCCAGGAAGGCGGCGATGGCCATGGCCAGGTTCTTGGAGTAGGCCAGCGGCCGGAAGAGGCGGCCCTCCTGGTCCACCAGCGTGAAGACCGGCATGAAGGCGACCGCGATCACGAGCAGGGAGAAGAAGACCCCCGGCCCCACCTCCAGCAGCGCCTCCAGCCGGACCTGGTGGAAGTCGCCCTTCCGCCCGTCCTTCTGCCAGTGGTGGATCTTGTTGTAGGCGTTCTCCACCTCGACTATGGCGCCGTCCACCAGCACGCCGATGGAGATGGCGATGCCGGCCAGCGACATGAGGTTGGCGTTGATCCCCATGAAGTACATGGGGATGAACGACAGCGCGACCGACACGGGGATGGTGACGATGGGGATGATGGCCGACGGCACGTGCCACAGGAAGATCAGGATGATGATCGAGACGATGACGATCTCCTCGATCAGCTTGTGCTGGACCGTCTCGATGGCCGCGTCGATGAGCTCGGAGCGGTCGTAGGTGGTGACGATCTCGACGCCCCTGGGCAGGGAGGGCTTCACCTCCTCGAGCTTCCGCTCGATGCGCTCGATGACGTTGAGGGCGTTCTCGCCCTGGCGCATGACCACGATGCCGCCCACCACGTCGCCTTCGCCGTCGAGGTCCGCCACGCCGCGCCGGAGCTCGGGACCGAGCGAGACGGTGGCCACGTCCTCGACCAGGACGGGGGTGCCCCCCTCCGAGCGCAGGGCGAGCTTCTCCAGGTCCTGGATGCTCTTCACGTAGCCGCGCCCGCGCACCATGTACTCGCGGCCGCTCATCTCGACGAGCCGCCCGCCCACGTCGTTGTTCCCGGTCCGCACCGCCTGGATGACGGCATCGAGCGGCAGCCCGTAGGCCGCCAGCGCGTTCGGGTTCACCGCGATCTGGTACTGGCGGACCTGTCCGCCCACGGTGGCGACCTCGGACACGCCCGGCACGCTCTGGATGGCGTAGCGCAGGAACCAGTCCTGGAACGAGCGAAGCTCGTCCGAGGCGTGCTGGCCGGTCCGGTCCACCAGGGCGTACTGGTAGATCCATCCCACGCTGGTGGCGTCCGGGCCCAGCTCGACCTTCACGCCCTGCGGGAGCTGCGGCGTGATCTTCGACAGGTACTCGAGCACGCGCGTCCGCGCCCAGTACAGGTCCGTCCCGTCCTCGAAGATGACGTAGACGTAGCTGAAGCCGAAGTCGGAGAAGCCGCGGATCGCCTTCACCCGGGGCGCGCCCAGGAGCGCGGTGGTGATGGGGTAGGTGACCTGGTCCTCGATGATGTCCGGGCTGCGGTCCCACCGCGAGTAGACGATCACCTGCGTGTCGGAGAGGTCCGGCAGGGCGTCGAGCGGGATGTTCCGCATCGTCCAGCCGGCGCCGACGAGCGCCACCAGGGTCGCCGCCAGGACGAGGTACCGGTTCTCCGCGGAGAAGCGGATGATGCGCCGGATCATCGTCTACCGTCCGTGCCCGGCGTGCGGATCGGCGGGAGCCGGCTGCGCCGGGGAGGCGGCGGGCTTCGCCTGGCCCGCGGGCGCCGCGCCGCCGGACGAGAGGGCGGCGAGCGACGCGCGCAGGCGCGACTCGGAGTCGACCAGGAAGTTCGCCCGCGTGACCACCCTCTCGCCCAGGGAGAGGCCGGACACCACCTCGACGTTCTTGCCGTCGGAGTCGCCCACCTTCACCTCGCGCGGCTGGAACCTGCCGTCGCCGAGGGCCACGAAGACGACCTTCTGGGTGCCCGAGTCGATGACCGCGTCCGTCGGGATGCGCAGCGCCTGGCGCGCAGCGCCGTGGAGCACCACCTCCCCGAACATCTCCGGCTTGAGCTCGCCGGT
Organism: Anaeromyxobacteraceae bacterium; assembly: GCA_035466675.1. Taxonomy (GTDB): domain Bacteria; phylum Myxococcota; class Myxococcia; order Myxococcales; family Anaeromyxobacteraceae; genus Anaeromyxobacter. The sequence continues at coordinate 3,704 of DATIUR010000399.1, forward strand.
CGGGTTCGCGAACGCGAGGCGGACGGTGACGGTCCTCGTCCGCGGGTCGAGGAGCGGATCCACGAAGGAGACGCTGCCCTGGAACGAGCGGTTCGGGTAGGCGTTCAGGGAGAGGGTCGCCGGCATGCCGAGCTTCACGTGGCGCAGCTCGCTCTCGTACACGGCGGCGAGCACCCACACCTGGGAGAGGTCCACGATCTCGTACGGCATCGCGCCCGCGTCGAGCTTCATCCCCTCGACCACGTCCTTCTTGGTGACCACCCCGGCGATGGGCGAGGTGAAGGTGAGGCTCTTCCTCGGATGGCCCTCCCGCTCGAGGCGCTCGATCTCGGAGGCGGGCACGTCCCACAGCTCCAGCTTCCGGCGCGCGGCCTGGACGAGCGCGTCGCCGTCGCCGGGCAGGCCTCCGGTCGCGGCGAGCGCCTTCCGCGTCCGGAGCGCGAGCAGGTACTCCTCCTGGGCCGAGAGCAGCTCGGGACTGTAGATGGCGAAGAGCGGCTCGCCCCTGCGCACCGGCTTCCCCACGAAGTCCACGAAGATCCGCTCGACGAAGGAGGGCACCTTGAGGTTGATGTGCTTCACCCGCGTCTCGTCGATGGCCACGCGCCCCACCGTCCGCCACTGGCCGCCCACCGTTCCGCTCGCCACCTCGGCGGTGCGGAGCCCGATGAGCTGCTGGCGCGCCGGGTCGATGTCGATGGCGGCCAGGCCCTCGACGTCCTCGTGCCCGGCCTGCCCGTCCGCCCCGGACGCGCCGCCCTCCAGCTTGACGAGCTTCATCCCGCAGACCGGGCAGTTCCCGGGGTGGTCCTGCACGATGCTCGGGTGCATGGGGCACTGCCAGGTCTCGTGGGCCTCGACCGCCGCGGGCTTCGCCCCGCCGGCGGCACCCGGCTCGACCTTCACGAGCTTCATCCCGCAGATCGGGCAGTTCCCGGGGTGGTCCTGGACGATGGTCGGGTGCATCGGGCACTGCCATTGCTCCTTCTGCTCGGCGGCACCGGGTCCGGCTCCCCCGCCCGCGCCGCGCGAGACGAGCCAGACGCCGCCGCCGGCGGCCGCGGCGGCCGCGAGGGCCGCGGCGAGGAGCGCCCCGAGGCCGAAGGTGCGGCGGGCGCCGCCCGGGTTGCCGTTCTCGAAGGTCATGCGTTCTCCCGGGTCACATTCCCGAAGGCATCGAGGAAGAGGAGGCGGCGGCGGCCGGCGCTCCCGCCGCGGCGGAGGATCCCGCCCTCGCCCCGCCCGCCCCGCCCGCGCCCGGGATGGAGGCCCCGCCCATCGCGCCCCCCGCCCCCGCGATCCCCACCGGCTCGAGCGTCACCTCGGCGGAGGCGATGGCGATCCGCTGGGCGTCCGCCAGGGCCAGGAGGTAGCCCTCCTCGTCGCCGACGAGGCCGGCGTTCGCGTCGAGGACCGAGGCGAAGGTCACCTTGCCCACCCGGTACTGCGCGAGCGTGCTGTCGGCCGTGGCCTGCGACTGGACCAGGAGCCCTTCCCGGTAGAGCCGGACGGTCTCGGCCAGCGCCTGGAGCGCGAGCCGCCGCTCCGCCACGCGCAGCCGGAGGATCTGCTCGACCGCGTCGGCCGCCAGCTGGTCGCCGGCGGCACGCGCCTCGCTCTCCGCCACGGCGCGGGACTGCTTGCGGCCGGACCAGATGGGGAGGCCGATGGAGACCCCGGCCTGCCACATGGGCTCGAGATCCCCGCGCGGCATCACGCCCGCGTTGACGCTCAGGTCCGGGAACCGCTCCCGGCGCGCCAGCGCGACCTGCTTCTCGGCGCGGCTCGCGCCCAGCCGCGCCAGGGCCAGCTCGGGGCTGCGGGCGAGCGCGTCCGCCAGCGCCGCCTCGGCGTCCGGCACCGGTGGCAGCCCCTGCGAGCGGACCGACGCCGTGGTGGGGATCGGCTCGTCGAGCGGGCGCGCTCGCAGGCGGTTCAGCGTCTGGACGCCCACGCGCGCCTCCGCCTCGAGCGACCAGCGCCGCTGGCGCAGCCGGTTCAGCTCGAGCTGCGCCCGGAGCACGTCGGACTGCGCCCCCTCGCCCGCCTCGTAGCGCGCCCTGGCGACTCCGGCGGACTTCTGCCAGAGCGCCTCCAGCCGCGCCAGCAGCGACAGCCGGTCGCGCGCCACGAGCAGGTCGAGGTAGGCGCGCCGGACGTCCGCCTCGGTCGAGAGCCGCGCGCGGGCCACGGCCGCCTCGGCCTGGCCGGCGGCGAGGCGCGCCACGTCCGTCCGGAGCCCCCGCTTGCCGGGCCAGGGCAGGCCCTGGCTGAGCATGACCTGGTAGTAGCTCGACTCCATCTCGCCGATCTGGATTCGCTCGAAGCCGTCGTTCTGTATCCCGAGCGAGAGCACCGGATCCGGCAGGGCGCCCGCCTGGGGGACGCGCTCGCGCTCCGCGCGCTCCGCGGCCTCCGCCTGCCGGAGCTCCGGCCGCGCCGCCAGGCTCTCCTCGACGAGCCGGGCGAGCAGGGGGTCGGCCGGTCCTCCCTCGGACGCGCCCTGGCCGAGGGCCGGCCCGGGCGCGAGGGCGAGCGCAAGGAGGGCGAGGAGGGCGGCGTGCGAGCGACGCGTGCGCATGACGATGGGTCCGGCCCGGGCGCCGGAGCGCGGGTCGCCCGGGCCGGCGCGCCTAGCGGACGAAGACGATCCCGCTCACGTGGTCCATGCCGCAGGCGAAGCGGATCTCGCCCGGCTTGGCCGGCGTGAACTCCACCGAGACCGCCTTGTCGAGCGGCAGCGGCTGGTTGATGCCGTGGTCCTTGACGACGATCTCCTTCGCGCAGGTGGCGTTCGTCTTCCGGGTCACCACCAGCCGGACCTTCTCGCCCTTGTTCACCACCAGCCGCGAGGGCACGAAGCCGTCCTCGGTGACGGCGAGGTCGAAGACGCGGATCCCCTTCTCGACCCTGCCCTCGGCGAAGCCCGAGCCGGAGGGCCCCTGGACCTTGTGCGGGGTTCCGGAGGCGGCCGGCTGGCCGTGCATCGAGTGATCGTGGCCCATGCCCTGGGCGCGGGCGGCGGCGGCTCCCAGCGCGAGCGCCGCGGCGGCGAAGATCCGGAGGTAACGGACGTTCATCTCGTCTCCTGACGTGCGATGGCGCCCGGAGGAGCCCGGGCGCCGATACCATAGGCGGATAGCAGGAGACGTGCCACCGTCCGCGCGCACCGGGAACCCGCTCCGGTGGGGCGTTCCGGGGACGGGGCGGGGTGGCGGGCCGGCCGCCGTGACCGGCGCGGTCACGCCCCGGCGGCGGGCCGCAGGGGCCGTCGCGCCTCGAGCCGCGCGAGGGCCTCGTCCCGGTACGACGTGAGCGACACCGCCGCCCAGGGGCAGGCCTCCTCGCAGGCGCCGCATCCGGTGCAGGCGTCCACGTCGAGGAGCCACGGGACCCACACGCCGTCGTGCGCCGTCTCGCACATCTCGAGCGCGCCGGGGGGGCAGGCGGAGACGCAGTCCCCGCACCCCTCGCACCGCTCCGGGACGATCCAGGGGAGCGCGTCCTCCCCGCGCGGCCGCGGCGTGGGCGCCCCGGTCACGGCCAGAACTGGTCGCCGGGGCTGGCGGCGAAGGTGGCGCCGATGGAGCGCTGCGTCCGGTAGCAGTGGACGCCGTACCGGCAGAGCAGGAACGCCGCCGTGGTCGCGACGACCGAGGCGCGCAGCCATCCGAGCGCGGGCGCGCCGGCGGCGAGCGCGGCCACGCCGGCGGCGCCCGGCAAAAGCGCCGCCACCGAGGCGAGGAGCACCCCCCGCCGGGTCGCGGCCGCGCGCGGCTCGGCGGTGATCTCGGCGACCTTGGCGATGGTGAACCAGAGCACCAGGGTGGCGGAGAAGAGGGCCGCCAGGATCGCCCCCACCGTGGCCGCGGCCAGCGGGCGCGGCGCGAGGGGGATGGCGAGGTGCAGGCCGACGCTCGCGGCCGCCGCGGCCAGGGCCAGCGCGCCGGAGACGAGGACGCCCCGCCAGTGCCGGCCCATGTTCTTCACCCCCTGTGCGCATGCCACCAGGAGCACCACCGCGCCGGCGTAGGCGATCACGGGGGGGAAGGCCCAGCGGGCCGGCTCGCCCGCCGCCCGGGCGGCGTACCCCCCGGCCCAGTCCGGGATCCACAGCCCCAGGAGCGCCGGGACGGCGCCCACCTCCAGCCAGCGGACCACCCGGGCCTTCGGCCAGCGCGGCCGGATGGACCCCGGGACGACCTTCTTCCTGGCGACGGCCATGCCCTTCCCTCCTCACGCCCGCCGCGGCGGGCCCTCGTCGCGCCAGCGCGATCGCTCGAACTGGAGGACCGCGTCGTAGGGGAGGGTGTCGAGGCGAAGGCCCGCCTCCGGCCCCGGCTTGGTGCAGTAGATCTCGTCCACCTCGACCACCAGTGCGCCCGCCTCGAGGCGCGCCTTGCCCTTGAACTGGTAGGCGGCCCGGATGGAGCCGAGCCCGCCGGGGCCGAAGGCCACCTGCGGGTTCTCCGCCAGGTTGGCGCGGACGTGCGCCGCCTGCGCCTCGCCCAGGGGGAAGCGCACCGTGGCCTCGCCCTCGACCTGGGCGCGCTCCGCCACCACCACGGTGGGTGCGCCGGCGCGCGTGGCGGTGCCGACGTGCGCGCCGCAGCCTTCCAGCCAGTTCCGCATCCGGGGGGTGAGCCTTGCCATCTCTCGCTCCTAGAGCAGCTTGCGCCCGGCCGAGGCCGGGGCGAAGTCGTGGACCGCCTCCACCTTCATGACGATGACGCCGCGCTGGACCAGGGCCGGCGGCCGGATGTCGGGCGGCACCTCGGAGGGCGGCTCCTTCTCCGCCCAGTCGCCCCACTCCGCCAGGACCTCGTCGGCGCGGAGCCCCTCGAACTCGTGGTCGGGGGGGTGCCCCTCCTGCAGGATGGCGGTCGGCCCGGAGAAGGCCCAGGTGCGGCCGCGGAGCGGGTGGGCCATGGTGATGACCGCCCGCGGGTTCTCGTTCAGGTTGACGCGCGTCTTCTGGGCGAACATCTCGGCGACGAGGATGTACTCGTCGCGGTGGACCGCCACGAAGCGCTCGCCCACGGTGTTGGGCTTGCCGGCGGCGCTGGCGGTGGTGAGGTAGACCACCGCGCCGCCCGCCCCGACGATCCGGAGCGCCTCCTGCATCTCGCGCGTCAGCTTCATGGCCCCTCCCCCACGCGGCGGACCGTCTCGACCTCGAGCGCGATCACGCCGCGCTGGGCGAGCACGGTGGGCCGCACCTCCTCGGGCAGGTCGCCCATGGGCTCGAGCGAGGCCCAGTCGCCCCAGCGGGCGAGCACCTCCCCCGCCCGCAGCCCGGCGAAGCGCCAGCCCTCCGGGTGCCCCCACTGGAAGACGTTGCAGGGACCCTCCACCACCCACGCCTCGAGCCCCCCGGGCAGGGCCACCGTGAGCGCGGCGCGGAGGTTCTCGTTCAGGTTCACCTTGGTCTTCTGCGCGAAGAGGTCGGGCATGAGGACGATCCCGTCGCCGGCCACGTCGGTGAAGGGCTGGACGGCCACGTTGGGCCGGCCGTCGCTCGAGGCCGTGGTCAGGTAGACCACGGTGTCGCCGACCGCGCCGATCCGCAGCGCGTCGGCGAGGGGCCCGGGCAGCCTCATGGCTTCCTCCGGTAGGTGATCTCGCAGCGGTCGTCGTCCTCCAGCAGGCAGGCGGTGCGCTCGAGGGCGAGCGCGTCGGAGTAGCCCTCGAGGAGGGGCGCGTCCCGGCCGCAGGAGAGGACGAGCCCGAGGCGCGGGCGGCCGAGCCGGCGGTAGAGCTCGGCGTAGGCGCAGCGGGTGACGCGGAGGCGCAGGGAGCCCTCGGCCTCCTCCAGCCGGACGTCCAGGGCCCCGCCGCGGCCGAGCGACTCCCACAGCGCCCGCAGCCCCTCGAGGCCTCCCCCGGGCCAGCCCTTCCGCAGCGCCCTTCCGCTCTCGCGCGCCACGCGGGCCACCGCGCGGGAGAGGAGCGCGGAGGCCCGCTCGACGCCCAGGGCCGCCTCCAGCTCGTCCAGCACCGGCGCGAGGATCTCCGCCTCGATGCGCCGCCGCTCGAGGATGCCGATCTCCTGCGGGATGCTCACGTTCCACCTCGGGGACCCGCTCGCGAGCGCGCGGCTCCGGTCCCGGGAGGGCCGCGCGGGGTGAGGCCTCGCTTCCAGGGAGGGGCCGGCGCCTCAGCCGCGTGCGGGCGCGGCGCGGGCCGGCCGGCGACAGGCGCAGGCGGGGGCGATCCGGGCCGGGCGGGGCGGCATCTTTCGCGGCGCCATGCCTCTCCTCCTACATCACGGAGGAACGTCCTGTCAAGCGGACAACGGACGTTTGTCCGTTTTGACGGATTGGGCGCCGGGGCGGCGGGCCCGGAGGGGCGCCCGCCCCGCGTGACCGGATCGGTCACGCCGTGATGGGGCCGGTCACGGAGAGGGGGCCGCATGGCAAGGAGGCGGGGTGGCCGGACGCGCCGAGCGGCCCGCCGCGACGCGGGATCCTGCCGGGTGCGGCGGGTGGCACGTCGCCTGCTCCTCCTTCGGGAAGACCCGGCGGGCAGCGCCCGCCCACACCGGAGGAAGCCATGAAGAAGATCGCCCTCGCCGTAGCCGCCGCCGCCCTGCTCGCGGGCTCCGCTCCGGCCGCCGCCGCGCCCCCGCCGTCGAAGCCCGGCGCCGCGCGGATCGAGCGAACCACCTCCGCCGTGCTGGTGGTCGGCGCCGCGTCGGCGCCGTCCAAGCCCGCCGCGGCGCGTTCCCGGACCGCCAGGTCCTCGCCCGCCACCCTGACCATCGGCGGCCCGGCGCGGCCGTCGAAGCCCGGCGCCCGGCTGGTCGCGCTGGCCCGGTGATGGTGATCGCGGCGCGCGGCGCCGGCCGGGCGCCGCGCCCGCCCCCGGCACGCCGCCGCCGTCCGCGCTAGACTTCCGGTCCGGCGGACGATGCGAACCTCCCTCGGCACGGCCTGGCGGCTCTTCCTCGCCTTCGCGCTGCTCGTCTCCACGTTCGCGGTGGCCTCGGGCCTGACGCTCCTGCGCGTCCGGGAGACCGGCGCGCAGCTGGCGGGGATGCGGCAGCACGAGGAGGACGTGCGCCTGGCCCTGGAGCTGGCCAGCGCCGTCCGCGACCAGTACGCGCACCAGGCGCACACCATCATCCTGGGGAACGCGAGCCACCTGCCCTTCTACGAGGAGGCGGCCGGCCAGGTGCGCCGCCTCACCTCGCGCGTGCGGGCGCACGCCGTCCGGCCGGACGAGCAGGAGTGGGTGGGCGAGATCGAGCGGGCCACCGCCGCCCTCGACCGGGTCTTCCGGGAGCGGATCGTGCCCGCGGTCCTCGCCCGCGACCACGGGGTGGTGCAGGACGAGCACGACCGGGCGCAGCTCCTGGTGACCCGCATCCAGGAGCGGGTGGACCGGCTGGTGGAGCGGCGCGAGCGTTCGATCGACGAGATCCTGCGCGGCGTCGAGGCCAGCCAGGACTCGGCGGTCCGCTGGACGCTCGTCTTCGTGGTGGTGGCCCCGCTCCTGGCGGCGCTGGTCGGGGCGTACGTCCTCCGCTCGGTGGCCCTTCCCGTCCGGAGGCTCCAGGAGGGGGCGGAGCGGATCGCCCGCGGCGACCTGGACGGGCGGATCGACGTCCACTCGCGGGACGAGTTCGGCGTCCTGGCCGGCCGCTTCAACGAGATGACCGCGGCGCTCAAGGCCCACCAGGAGCGGCTCGTCCAGAGCGAGAAGCTGGCGGGCATCGGGCGGCTGGCGGCCGGGGTCGCCCACGAGATCAACAACCCGCTCGCGGCCATCCTCGGCTACGCGCGCCTGCTGCGGCGCCGCGCGGAGGGGCCGCTGGCGGACGACCTCGGGATCATCGAGGACGAGGCGCTCCACGCGAAGCGGATCGTGGACGACCTGCTCGACCTCTCCCGGCCGCTGGCGGCGGAGCCGGTCCCGGTGGACCTGCGGGCGCTGTGCGACGACGCGGTGGCCCGCCTGCGCGAGACCTCCCGCCTCGACGCGGTGGAGGTCTCGGTGAGCGGGACGGCGAGCGTCGACGGCAGCCCCCAGAAGCTCCGCCAGGTGGTCCTGAACCTCATCCGGAACGCGGCGGAGGCGGCCGGAGCGGGGGGGCGCGTGGACGTGGAGGTGGAGTCCCTGCCCCAGGGCGCCCGCGTGGCCGTGCAGGACAGCGGGCCGGGGCTCTCGCCGGAGGCGCGGGCCAGGCTCTTCGAGCCCTTCTTCACCACCAAGGACGACGGGACCGGGCTGGGCCTGGCCGTCTCGCGGGGGATCGCACGGTCGCACGGCGGCGACATCGAGGCGGCGTCGCCGCCCGGGGGCGGCGCCCGCTTCACGGTGCGGCTCCCGCAGGCTCCGCCGGGGAGGGTCTAGGTGGATCGCGCGCGCATCCTGGTGGTGGACGATCGGGAGAGCATCCTGAAGCTCTTCGCGCGGATCCTCGGCGACGCGCACGACCTCGCCACCGCCTCGGACGGCGCCGGCGCCATCTCGCTCGTCGGCTCCCGGGAGTTCGACGTGATCGTGACCGACCTCCGCATGCCGGGGGCGGACGGCTTCGAGGTGCTCCGCGCCGCGAAGGCCCGCGCGCCCGACACCGAGGTGATCATGATGACGGCCTACGCCACCGTGCCCGACGCCGTCCGGGCCATGAAGGAGGGGGCGTACGACTACCTGGAGAAGCCCTTCGACCCCGACGACGCCGCGCTGGTGGTGGCCCGGGCCCTCGAGCGCCGGCGGCTCCGCGTCCCGGCGGGCCGGCCGGGGGAGGAGGGGCCGAGCTCGTTCCACGGGCTGGTGGGGCGGAGCCCGGCCATGCGCGAGGTGTACCGGCTCCTCGAGCAGGCCGCCGGGCTCGACATCACCGTGCTCCTCCACGGCGAGACGGGCACCGGCAAGGAGCTGGCGGCGCGCGCCATCCACTTCGGGAGCGTCCGGCGGGAGCGGCGGTTCGTGCCGGTCAACTGCGGGGCGCTGCCCGGGGAGCTGGTGGAGAGCGAGCTCTTCGGCCACGCCCGCGGCTCGTTCACCGGCGCC
>DATIUR010000400.1:0-5073 GCA_035466675.1 Anaeromyxobacteraceae bacterium
GAGACCCGGCCATGGGCATCGTGATCGCGCCGGCTGCGGAGCCGACGAAGGCCAGCAGACGCGTGACCCGGTCGCCCGCGCCGAGGCCGAGGGATAGCAGCAGCATCGGTACGATGCTCACGAACGCGGCGAAGCCCGAGATGTAGCTGAAGGTGGACGAGACGCGCGGCCGTCCCGTGCTGGTGACCACGGTCGTCTCGGGCGTGACGTCTCCGAACTGGGTGTACAGGTTCAACGAATCGGTGGCGGGTCGGGAGAACTGGAGCGCCGCGTAGGCGGCCACCAGGATCGCGACGACAGCCAGCACACGCACGGACTGCCGGGCGGTGGGTCCGTCCGCGAGCGCCGTCCCCAGCACCAGGGGAGCCAGCCACCACAGCCAGTAGGCTCGTACCCCGAGCATCCCCATGGCGAGCGACGACTGCTCCGGGTTGAATACCTGGATCAGCGTCACCGCCACGGCCAGCGCCAGCATCGCCCCGAAACCCCGGAAGAGCCCACGCGCTCGCTCGAACTGCTCGGTGCCGAGGCCGAACACGACGGCGCCGGCGACCAGGAAGGCGTCCTTGAGCAGGTAGAAGGCGATCCCGGGTAGGGGGACGAACGTCTTCCTTCCTAACCCTTCGAAGCAGATCGCCGAGAGGAAGAGGACGAACCACCCGAGGACGACCTTGCGATTCCTGTCGACCGTGCGCGCTCCGGTGGCGCGCCGCCGGTCGCGGAGGTCGACCGCCCGAAGAGCAGGTCCCGCATCGCCTCTCACGACGCGGCGGTCTCTTCCCGGTCGCGCACCGGGTATCCGTACTGCTGGTAATGGTAGTAGCGGCCGTACCGCTCGTCCTTCAGGTCGAGGTCGTTCAGCACCGCGCCGAAGATCCGCGCGTTGACGTCGCCGAGGGCCCGCACGGCCCGCCGGGCCTGCTCGCGCGAGGTGCGCCCCGCCTTGAGGACGAGCAGCGTCCCGTCCACCGCGGTCGAGATCACCACCGGGTCCGAGACGGCGCCGACCGGCGGGGAGTCCAGGATGACGCGGTCGAAGCGCCGGGCCAGCTCCTCGAGCAAGGCCCGGAACGCCTCGGCGTGGAGCAGCTCGGCCGGGTTCGGGGGCACCGGCCCGCACGGCAGCACCGAGAGGTTCGGGATCTCCGTCGCCTTGACCGCCTCGTCGAGCGATCCCTCCCCCAGGATGAGCGACGACAGCCCCTGCCCGCCCGAGGTGTCGTAGATGCGGTGGATCCGGGGACGCCGCATGTCGGCGTCCACGAGCAGCACCCGGCTCCCCCCGTCCGCCATGATCTGGGCGAGCAGCGACGCGGTGGTGGTCTTCCCCTCCTCGGGCCCGGCCGACGTGACCAGGATCTTCTTGAGGGGCCTGTCGGGCGACATGAAGAGCAGGTTCGCCCGGATCGACCGGAGGCACTCGGCCACCGCGGACTGCGGCTGCTGGCGCACCAGGAGCTTCCGCCCGCCGCCGTCGTTCCTGCCGGTCCCGATCCGCGGCAGGATCCCGAGGAAGGTGAGGCCGAGCCGCTCCTCCACCTGCGCCTGGGTGCTGATGGACGTGTCGAGCAGCTCCACCAGGAGCGCCAGGGCCACGCCGGCGAAGAGCCCTACCATCGCGGCCATGGTCAGGTTCTGGCGTACCTTCGGGCGCACCGGCACCGAGGACGGCTGCGCCCGGTCGAGGATCCGCACGTTCGAGACCTGGAGCATCCCGGTCACGCCGGTGTCCTTGAGACGCTTGAGGAGCAACTCGTAGAGGCGCTGGTTGTTGTCGTAGGAGCGCTTGAGCTCGAGGTACTCGCGCTCGTACTGGTTCAGGCCGAAGGCATCGGTCTTGGTCTCGTTGAGCAGGGCGAGCAGGTTCTTCTCGGTCCTCGCCACCTCCCGGTACTCCGCCCGCGCCGACTCGAGCACGGTGCGGATCTCGTTCCTGAGCGCCTGCTGGGCCATGGCGAGCTTCTTGTCGCAGGCCTCGAGCCGGGGGTGGTCCTCCAGGTACTTCACCCGCAGGTCGGCGCACTCGGCGCGCGCCTCGACGTACCGGACCTTGAGCTGCTGGATGGCCGGGCTCGCGGCGACCGGCGCCAGCGACTCCGCCTGCGCGCCGCCCTCCGCCGCGGCGCGGCCCAGCCCCGCGATCGCCTCGTTCCGCGCCTCGAGCTCCGCCTTGCGCACCCGCGCCCTGGTGAGGGCGTCGTTGATGGCGGTGAGACGCTGGGAGACCATGCTCTGCCGGTCCTCCCAGCTCGTCGCCACGATGTCGTGCGACCGCTTGAACTCGAACAGCTCGCGCCCGCTCCTCTCCAGCTTCTGCTCCAGGTCGGCCAGCTGCTCCTCCAGCCAGTCCGACGCCGTCTGCGTGGCCGAGCTCTTCACCGAGAGCGTCTCCGCCACGTAGGACTCGGCGATGCCGTTGGCCAGGAGCGCCGCCATCTCGGGGTCGGGGCTCTCGTACCGGATCCGGACCACCCGGGAGTCCTTCACCGGCTCGACCCGCAGGTTCGCCTGGACGATGGGGACCGGATCGGCCTTGGCGCGAAGCCGCTCCCGCTCGGCGGGATCGGCCACGGCCTCGATCCCGAGGAAGCGGTCGTTGCGCGCGAGCCCGAGGCGGTCGGCGGCGCGCTCCGCCACCGCCCGGCTGGTGATGACCTTGTACTGCGTCTCGTAGTACTCGCGCGTGTAGAAGTAGCCGGTCGCGCCCGACTCCACGACCTCCTGCACCTGCTGCGAGTCGAGCACCCTGGGCGCCGCCAGGTCGATGACGATGGTGCAGGTGGCGTCGTAGATCCGGGTCTGCCGGAGCGACACGATGGCGGTGGCGAGCACCACCGCGAGGAAGACGGGCACCACCAGCCACTTGCGCCGCACCACCGCACGCCAGTACTCGCGGAGATCGACCGTCTCCGCGGCGTCGGGGGCGAATCGCTCCTGCTGGCTGCCGGGAGGGGGCGGCATCGCGCTTGCGCCTCGGACCTGGCTCGGCCCGGGCGCGCGGAAACTGTACGGGATCCCCGGATCGAAGTCGAGGCGAGGGCCGGGCGCCGGCGAGCCTCTGGTACGATGCCTGCGAGTGCCCGCGTGGACCCCCTGGCCCCTCCGGAGGAGCGCCTTCGTCCTCCTGGCGCTCCTCGTCGCCGGCCTCCCGCTGGCGAGGGGCGGAGTCGATCTCCCGGCCCGGCTCGCCGCGCTGGCGATCGCGTCGGGGGCGCTGCTCCTCGCCGGCCGGCGGGAGCCCGTGGCGCTCGGGCTGCCGGCGGCGGCGCTCTGGGGCGTCTCCGCCTTCGTCGTCCTCCAGCTCGTGCCGCTCCCGCCGTGGCTCCTCCGCGCGCTGTCGCCCGCGGCCGCGCGCCACGCCGAGACCTTCCTCGGCCCGCTCGGCCTCTTCCCCGCCTGGAGGCCCCTCTCGCTGGATCCGGGGGCGACCTGCGGCGCCCTGGCGAAGGCGCTCGCCTGCGCCTGCGCGGCGACCGCGGCCACCCCCCTGGCCGAGCCGCGGGAGCGCCGGGAGCTCCTCCTCGCGGCGGCCGCGCTCGGGGGGACCGCGGCGGCCGGGGTGACGCTCTTCGCCGCGCTCGCCGGCCTCGCGCCCGCGATCGAGCCGCGCTTCGTGTTCGTGAACCCGAACCACCTCGCGGCGCTCCTCGTCCTCACCGCGCCCATCTCCCTCGGATTCGCGGTCCGCGGGCGCGGCCCCCGGCGCTTCACCTGGCTCCTCGCGTTCGTCGCCTCCGCCGTCGTCCTCCTGCTCACCCTCTCGCGGGGCGGGATCGCGGCCTTCCTGCTCGGCGGAGGGGCGTTCGCGGCGCTGCTCCTCCGCCGGGCGCGGATCCGTCCGGGCCGCCACCGCGCCTTCGCCTGGCTCCTCGCGCCGGCCGCCGGGGCGGTGGCCCTCGCCGCGGGCGCCTTCCTGGCCGCGGACCCCCTGCTCCGGGCCCTGCGCACCGTCCCGGGCGTCCCCGACGAGGCGAAGCTCGCCATGTGGCCCGTGGCCGCGCGGCTCGCGGCGAGGTTCCCCCTGGCCGGCATCGGGCGGGGCGCGTTCGCCACCGTCTTCCCGAACGTCAAGCTCGATCCGTCGCCGGTCACCTTCACGCACGTGGAGAACGAGTGGCTCCAGGCGGCGATCGACCTGGGCCTGCCCGCGGCCCTCCTGGCGCTCGCCGCCCTGGCCGCGGCGTGGCTCGGCGCGGTGAGCCGGCGCGACCTCTCCCGCCCCGAGATCGGGGCCGCCGCCGGACTCCTCGCCCTGGCGGGCCAGGCCACCTTCGACTTCTCGCTCGACCTCCTCGGGATCGCCGTCCCGGCCTTCGTCCTGCTCGCCGCGATCTCCCTCCGGACCATCGCCACCATCGCCCCCCGTGCGGCGGCGGGGGCGGCCGCCCTGGCCCTCGGGCTCGGCGGGGCGGGCCTCTTCGCCCAGGCCCGGACGGATCCCGATCGCGCCGCCGCCGCCATCGCGCGCTCCGCGCCGGAGGATGCCCCGGCGCTCGCCCGCAGGGCGGCGGCCTGGCACCCGGCCGACTACCTCCCCCACGCCGCGGCGGGGGCGGCCCTCGGCTCGGCGGGACGCTGCGCCGAGGCGATCCCCTGGCTCTCGCGGGCCATGCTCCTCGCCGCCACCGCCGCCGAGCCCCACCGGTACGCGGCCGACTGCCTGGCGCGCGCTGGCCAGCGAGAGATGGCGCTGCGCGAGTACCGGCTCGCCCTCGCCTTCGGCGACGCGAGCGCGCTCGACGCGGCCGCGGCCCGGTACCCGAGGCTCGAGGACCTGCTCCGGGTGGCGGGGGAGACGCCGGAGGGGCTCCGGGCCGCAGGGGGCCGGCTCGCCCGGGTGGACCTGGCCGGGGCGGCGCGCGCCTATGCCCGGGCCTGGGACGAGTACGGCGATCGCGAGGCGCTCGAGCCCCTGGCCCGGACCGCCCTGTCGGCCGGCGATGCGGTTCTGGCGGAGCGCGCCGCCCGCTCGCTCGCGGCCGCGGAGCCCTCCCTTCCGGGGAGCCACCGCCTCCTCCACCGCGCGCTCCTGGCGCTCGGTCGCGAGGACGAGGCCTGGTCCGCGCTGGAGGA
>DATIUR010000401.1:0-2596 GCA_035466675.1 Anaeromyxobacteraceae bacterium
CCCCGCCCCCGTGGAACGGCCCGGAGAGAACGAACCGCCCGGAGAGAACGTGGGAGCGCGGCCGGACGGGCCATCGCCTCACACGCCCATCTTCCGCCTGCTCGCGGCGTTCGGCGTGTCGCTCGCCCTGCTGTGCGTGAGCATGTTCCAGAAGTACCCGCAGGTCGACCGCGTCACGACCCTCGACACCCTGTCCTGGATCGTGTGCGGGGGGTTCGCCGGCTGGAACGCGCTCGAGTACGTGCTGGGCGGGGCCGCCCACGGGCGCGAGACGCCGCCGTGGCTTCGCGTGCTCCTGGCGGTTCCGTACTTCGCGGTGAGCTGGATCGCCGTGCGCACGCTGGCCGCCATGATCGCCGGCCTGGCCCTGCTCGTCGGGGTGGGCGGGTAGGGCCGGGGCCGGGCGTGCGCCCCACGCACCGCGGCCTCACGGTCGTCGCCCTGATGCTGGGGCTCTTCCTCGCGGCCATGGAGATGACGGTCGTCGCGACGGCCATGCCCACGGTGGTGGGCGAGCTGGGCGGGCTCGACCTCTATGCCTGGGCCTTCGCCGCCTACATGCTCACCGCCACGGTGACCGTGCCCATCCACGGCAAGATCGCCGACCTGCGGGGCCGCAAGCCGGTCATGCTGGCCGGCCTCGGCCTCTTCCTCCTGGGATCGGTCGCCTGCGGGTTCGCCCCCTCCATGGGCGCGCTCATCGCCTTCCGGGCGGTGCAGGGGCTCGGCGCCGGCGCCATCCAGCCCATGACCATGACCATCGTGGGCGACCTCTTCGACGTGCGCGCCCGGGCTCGCATGCAGGGGTACTTCGGGGCGGTCTGGGGCATCGCCGGCCTGGTGGGGCCGCTGCTGGGCGGCGCCATCGTGCACCTGGTCGGCTGGCGGTGGGTCTTCTGGGTGAACGTTCCCTTCGGCCTCTCGTGCGCGGCGGTGCTGGCGCTCGGATACCACGAGCGGCCCGAGCGCCACGAGCACAAGCTCGACCTGGGCGGCGCCGCGCTCCTCGCCGGGACCGTGACGGCGACCCTCCTCGCCGTTCGCTCCCGGGAGATCGCCTCGGTGGCGCTCCCGGCCGCGGCGGCCGGGCTCGCCCTGTTCCTCCTCGTGGAGCGGCGGGCGCGGGAGCCGCTCCTGCCGCTCGACCTCTTCCGCCAGCGGATCATCGCGGTGTCGTCGGGCACGGGCGCGCTGGTCGGCGCGGCCATGTTCGCGGTGGTGACCTTCGTCCCGCTCTGGGTCCAGAGCGTGCTCGGGGCGACCCCCACCGAGGCGGGCGCCGCCATCGCGCCCATGGCGGTGGGCTGGCCCATCGCCAGCACGCTCTCCGGGCGCCTGCTGGTGGGCGGCCGCTACCGGCGGCTCATCCGCGGCGGGCTCGGACTCACCGCCGCTTCCGCGCTGGCGCTGGCCCTCCTGCCCGGCACCGGGGCGGGACTCCTCGCCGTGCAGGGCGTGACGTTCGCCTACGGCCTCGGCCTGGGCCTCGCCAACACGCCGCTCATCGTGGCCGTGCAGACGAGCGTGCCCTGGTCGCGCCGCGGCATCGCCACCGCCAGCACCATGTTCTTCCGGACCATCGGCGGGACCATCTCGGTGGGCCTGCTCGGCGGCGTGCTCGCCCACGCGCTCTCGCGGGCGGGCGCGAGCCGCCAGGTGGTCGAGAGGCTGCTCGGCCCCGAGCGGGCCTCGGTGGCACCGGACGTGGTGGCCGCGCTCTCCTCGGCGCTCCAGGGCGCCATGGGGGTCGTGTTCTGGGCCGTGGCCGCCATCGCGGCGGCGGCCCTGGCGGTGAGCATCGCCTTCCCGAAGGTGGGACCCGCGCCGCCGGCCGAGCCGTGACCCGATCTTCTTCCCGGGAGGGTGGGGGCCTGAGACCGTGGAGCAGGAGCGAGCCGGTGGTCTCGGGTCGGGAATGCGAACACCGACTGACGCTCGTCATCGGGATGGCCGCGCTGCGGCGGGGTCACGGTCACCCCCCGTGAGCCTCGACCCAGACGCATCGTCCGGATCCGGGATGGTGCGTCCAGCTTCCGCACGGCGCCCAAGGTCCCGCCACGACCATGATGTTCGCGGAGGAGGCCCTGGGCCTGCCGGGATCGTCCGGGCGCCGGAACGCCCGCTGCAACGTTCCCGCCTCGCCACGGGGCCGCTGCGGCCCCGAGAATCCCCTTCGGAGGGATATCGCATGCGACTCGGAATCGGAATGCGCCTGGGCCTGGCCTTCACGGCCCTCACCGCCTGCGCCGTCGTGGTCGGCGTCTTCTCCATCGGGCGCATGGGCCAGATCGGCGACGGGCTCAGGGAGGTCGGGCACGTCAGGGCCCAGACCCTCGAGCTGGTCTGCAACGGCCTCAGCCTCGCCGCCGACCAGGCCCGGGAGGTGGCCCACGTCGTCGGCGCGCAGACCGCAGACGAGTTCGAGAAGTTCGCCCGCGAGCTGGAGGAGGTCGATCGCAAGGAGGACCAGATCATCGCGGCGGCCGAGAAGGCGGTCGACTCGGAGAGCGAACGGCAGGCGTTCGCCCGCCTCGAGGGTCTCCAGAAGAGGCTCGAGGATGCGCTGGCCCGGAGCCACGCCCTCGCCCGCGAGGGC
>DATIUR010000402.1:0-6066 GCA_035466675.1 Anaeromyxobacteraceae bacterium
CCTCCACCACCCGGCCGGCGCGGTCGCCTAGCGGTCCCACCCGGCCGCGTTCCCGCGCCGGCGCCGTTCCACCCCGCCAGGCGTCAGGCGCCCCCGGCCGCCCCGACCAGGCCCCTGGCCGCCCCCGCGGCGGCGGCAGCGAGACGCGGAAGGTGGATCCGCGGCCGACCTGGCTCTCCACGGGTCGAACAGGCGCCGGAGGTCTCCGCCGGGATGCCGCAGCCCGTGTCGCGCACCTCGACCAGGACCTGCTCTCCCTTCCCGGGCCTCACGGAGACGGAGGTCTCGTTCCGATCGGGCTGGCCCCAGCGCCAGTCGCCGCCAGCGCCCTGTGCTCCAGCTCGAACGCGTCGCGGTTGCCCTGCGCCCGGTCTGGGCGAAGGGAGCAGCGGCGCTCGACATCGTCCCCTCCTCGGCCGCGAGCGGAACGGCCTGGCGCATTCTACCCCCTCGGATCGCGGACGGCGCGCCTCTCCGGGTCCGCTGCCGGGAACGGCACGTGGGTTCGCGCCGCACACCCGGCGCCGCTACAATTTGCGGCATGGCCCCGAGGCGGCGACCCGTCACGAAGAGCGGCCGCCCCCGGGCCCGGAAGGGGGTGAAGCTCCGTCCCACCGAGCTGGCCGCCCCGGAGCTGGCCCTGCGCGAGCGCCCGCCGGAGGTCGAGGCGCTGGCCCGGGCGGTCGAGGCGGACGGCGGGGCGGTGCTGGCCGCCTACCGCGAGCCGCTGGGCGGACACCCGCTCCTCTTCGTCGCGCTCCCCGTCGACCGGGTGGAGCGCACGCCCTTCCAGCGGGACGTCTCGGACGCCCATGTCCGCAGGCTCACGGTGGCGATGGACAAGACCCGCCGCTACCTCGATCCCGTCATCGCGGTGCGGGAGGGCGACCGGTACCTCACGCCGAACGGCGGCCACCGGCTCACCGCCCTGAAGGAGCTGGGCGCGAAGGCGGTCCTGGCGCTGCTCGTCCCGGAGCGCCAGGTGGCCTACCAGATCCTCGCCCTCAACATCGAGAAGGCGCACAACCTCCGCGAGAAGGCGCTGGAGGTGGTGCGCATGTACCGGGACCTGGCCGGCACGCTCGACCCCGGCGAGAGCGAGATGGCCCTCGAGTTCGAGGAGGCGGCGCTCGCCACCCTGGGCTTCGCCTACGAGCAGCGCCCGCGCCTGTCGGGCGGCGCCTACCACCCCGTCCTCAAGAAGGTGGACGCCTTCCGGGAGGAGAGGCTCTCGAGGGCGCTCCCGGAGCGGGAGCGGCGGGCCCGGGTTCTGCTCGACCTCGACGACGCCGTCTCCGAGGCGGTGGCGAGGCTCAAGGAGAAGGGGTTCCGGTCGCCCTACCTCAAGGCCTTCGTGGTGGCGCGGGTGAACCCGCTCCGCTTCATGAAGGGGGCGGCCCCGCCGTTCGACGACCTCCTCGCCCAGATGACGAAGCGCGCGCGGGGGATGGACCCCGCCCGGATCCGGAGCGAGGACCTGGCCGCCGCGGGCGGAGCGCCCGAGGCGGAGTAGGGCTCCCGTCAGGCCGCGATCGTCACCGCCACGCGGGTGCCGTCCGACGCGGCCACGTGCGCCGCGAGCGGCCCGGTGGAGAGCGCCGGGCCGGCGGTGGGCGTGCCGTCGAGCGCGAAGCGCGACAGGTGGCAGGGGCAGGGGAGGTCGCCCTGCGCGGCGGAGAAGCCCACGGTGCACCCCTGGTGCGTGCAGCGCGCGTCGAGGGCCGCGTACGCGCCGCCGGCCAGGGCCACGACGATGATCTTCCGGTCGTAGCCGGCCGGCTTTCCCACCACCCAGCCGTTCTCGACGGCGAGCTCCGGGAAGTCGGCGAGCGGGAAGATCACCTGCCCGTTCACCAGGGGCGGAAAGCCGGCATCGCCCGCCAGGAGGTCGACCGAGAGCATCCCGGACGGCGCGTCGAACGAGGCCGCGTACTGCGCCAGCCCCTGGACGGCCGGCGGGTTCGTGACGTTGCCGTCGAGGTCGAAGCGGGAGAGGTGGCAGGGGCACACCACCGAGGGCCGCTCGTAGCCCACCGGGCAGCCGGCGTGCGTGCAGGTGGCGGACATCGCCCGGAACGAGCCGTCCGGCGCGTGGACGAGCAGGAGCGGCTCGGGAAGGCCGCTCGCGCGGGCGATGACCGCGCCGTCCTCCCTCGCCAGGTCCGGGTAGCTCGCGACGTCGACGGCGAGCACCCCGTTCACCGGCTCCGGGACGTTCACGGCCGGCGCCGGCACGAGATCGGGCGCGCAGCCGGGGAGGGCCGCGCCCAGGCCGGCCGCGGCCCCGCCCAGGGAGGCCGCGCGGAGGAGGAAGCGGCGGCGGGAGAGGGTCATGGCGCCTCCGCGGCGAGGACGAGGCTCGCCTTCACGACGACGCGGTCGTCCACCTTCACGAACAGGAGCGACGGGCGCTCGACCCCGTGGGCGTCCAGGCTCACCGGGAGGGACGCTTCCACCGTGGCCCTCGACGCGCTCTCGAAGCGGACCCGGGCCGTGACCTCGACGGCCTCCTGCCGCCCGTGGAAGTCGAGGACGCCCTGGAGCGGCACCTCCACCACCGCCGGGTAGCTCCGCACCTCCACCCCGGCGCCGACGCCCTTGAACGCGACGTACGGGATCCGGCCCGCCTCGGTGGCCTCGAGCATGTGCGCGTCGCGGTTCGCGTTGCCCGAGTCGAACGAGTCCACCCGCGCCCGCACCGCCACCTGGACGCCGCCGTCCGGGAGGAGCCGGGCGCGACCCTCCAGCGCCTTCGAGACGCCGTCGACGGCGTGCAGCCTGTGGACGATCCGGTAGGAGAGCGTGCTGCCGGGCGCGACCGCGAAGGTCAGGGGCGCGGCCGGACCCTGCGACAGGGCGAGGGGGAGGAGGGCGACGGCGGCGGCGAGCATGGCGAGACGCCTCCCTAGAAGACGAGGACCACGGCGCCGAGCGTCATGGCGCCGAGCGTGGCGTAGCCGATCACCTGGTGCGCGACGGCCACGTCCCGCTCGCGCAGCTCGCCTTCGAGGGAGCGCGCCCAGACGCCGAGGGCGATCTGCGCCGCGAGGCCGGCCGCGGCCACGGCCATGGAGGCCTTGTGGAGGGTGGCGGTGTCGAGCCGGGTCTTCTTCGCGTACGGCTCGGGCGCGAGGAGCGCCAGGGTCGCGGTGGTGGCGAAGAGCCCGGCCGTTCCGTAGGCGAGCCCCTTGTGCCAGCCGTGGTACCTGCCGGTGTCGCCGCCGCCCCGGAACCGGTCGTCGAAGTCGAGCTGGCCGACCACGACGGTGGCCGCCATCGCGGCCCAGGTGGCGATGCCGAACCCCTGGTGCAAGGTCAGCATGGTGCGCCGGCGTGCGACCCCGCGCTCGAGGAGGAGATCGGGCGTTGCCGCGGTCGCCTTCGGCGGCGGGAGCAGCTCGAAGTCGAGCGAGGGGGTCTTCTCCTTCCCGGAGCCCTGCGAGAGCGCCGGGAGGGGAGCGGAGAGAGCCGAAAGGGCGAGCGCGAGCGAGAGCGCGCGGGGGGAGCGCATGATCCAGATCAACACCGGTGGGCACCATCTGGTCGCAGCCCCCGTTGGGGGCTGCGCGCCGGTCCCACCCCGGCCGCGCTCCTCACCGCCGAGCGCCGCGAACGCCGCCGGCGAGGACGAGCCTTCGCTCCAGCTCACCCCCGATGACGGCGAGCGTCTCGGCGTCGACCAGGCCCTCGGCGGCCGGAAAGAGCTCCCGCTCCTCCCAGCGCACGTGCCGTTCGAGCAGGTCCGCAAAGGCGCCCAGCGCCGAGCGCAGCTCCGAGCCCTTCGCGCCGCGGGCCGACTCGACCAGCCTGCGCATCTCGCCGTGCTCGGCGACGAGGCGGCGCATGTCCTCGGGCGCGAGGTGCCTGCCCAGCACCTCCTCCTCGGCCTGGCCGTGGGCCCGGAGGACCCGCTCCTCGAAGCGCCGGGCCAGCGCCAGGAGCCCGGGCAGGTCCTTCGGCGCGCCGGCCGTCTCGGCATGCCCGGCCAGGCCCTTCTTGAGCTGGAAGGCGACGAGGAGGGCCTGGTGGTGCTCGCTCGTGAGTGGCTTCAGCTCGCGGGTGCGCTTCATGTGCCGATCGTCTCCCAGAGAGGGCGCTCGCGCAACGAACGCGTCGTGACGCGGGGCGACGTTCCCCCGCGCGGGGGGCGCGCGCCGCGACGGTTGACGCCCTGCGCCATGACCGGTATGTGTTGGGACCGATTCCTGAATCAACCGGGAGCGCGCCCATGGGCAAGAACGGAACACCTTCTCCGGGCCGGCGGGCCGCCGTGGTGGCCGGCCTCCGCACGCCGTTCGTGAAGGCGGGGACCGACTTCCGGGACCTCTCGGCCACGGACCTCGGGGCCATCGTGGTGAACGAGCTGGTGGCGCGGGCCGGGATCCCCGCCCGCGAGTACGACTCGGTCGTCTTCGGCCAGGTGATCCCGTCGAAGACCGTCACCCTGATCGGCCGCGAGATGGTCCTGCGCACCCAGCTCCCGCGAAGCGTCCAGGCCCACACCGTGGCCAGGGCCTGCGCCACCTCGATCCAGGCCACCACGGCCGCGGCGGACCAGATCGCGCTCGGCCACTCCGACTGCGCCGTGGTGGGGGGGGCCGAGTCGATCTCCGACGCGCCCATCTTCGCCTCCCGGACGCTGGCCCAGGCGCTGGTGGAATTCTCCCGGGCGAAGGGGATCGGCGAGAGGGTCCGGATCCTGTCGCGGCTGCGGCCAAAGGACTTCGCCCCGGAGCCGCCCGCCCTGAAGGAGCCGACCACCGGGCTCACCATGGGCGAGAGCGCGGAGCACATGGCCCAGAAGAACGGCATCTCGCGCCCGGCGCAGGACGAGGTCGCGTTCCGGAGCCACCGGAACGCCGCGGCCGCCTGGGAGGGCGGCCGCTTCGACGGGGAGGTGATGCACGTCCCCGTCCCGCCCCGGTACACGCGGGTCTCGGCCAGGGACAACATCGTGCGCGCCGACACCACCGTGGAGGCGCTCGCCCAGCTCCGGCCGGTCTTCGACCGGAAGTACGGGACCATCACCGCCGGCAACGCCTCGCCCCTCACCGACGGCGCCGCCGCCCTGGTGGTGACGAGCGAGGAGCGCGCCAAGGCGCTGGGGCTGCGGCCGCTCGGCTACGTGCGCTCCTACGCCTACGCCGCCCTCGACCCCATGGACCAGCTCCTCCAGGGCCCGGCCTACGCCGCGCCGGTGGCGCTCGACCGCGCCGGTCTCGCCCTGCGCGACATGGACCTCGTGGACATGCACGAGGCCTTCGCGGCCCAGGTGCTGTCGAATCTGCAGGCCTTCGCCTCGCGGGAGTTCGCCGAGCGGGAGCTGGGGCGCAAGGAGCCCCTGGGCGAGGTGGACCCGGCGAAGCTCAACGTCAACGGGGGCTCGATCGCCCTCGGCCACCCGTTCGCCGCCACCGGCGCGCGGATGATCCTGCAGACGCTCCGCGAGCTCGGGCGGCGAAAGGGGCAGTACGCGCTCCTCACCGTCTGCGCGGCCGGCGCGCTCGGCGCGGCCATGGTGCTCGAGCGGGAATGAACCCGGGCCGCGCCCCGGGCGCGGGAGGAGGACGACGACATGACGCCCAGCCAGGCCGCCCAGGCGGCGCCCGCCGCGCCGCGGAACTTCCGCGTCGAGATCGCCGACGAGATCGCCACCGTGCTGCTCGACGAGCCGGGAGAGGCGGTCAACACCATCTCCTCCGAGGTGGGCGAGGAGTTCGACGCCATCCTGGGGTCGCTCGAGCGGGACGGGCGGGTGAAGGCGATCGTCTTCGCCAGCGGCAAGAAGGACGTCTTCCTGGCCGGCGCGGACATCAAGATGTTCGCGGCGTTCGAGAGCGCCGAGGCGGCCGAGGCGATGGCGCGCAAGGGGCAGGCCGGCTTCGACCGGCTCGAGGCCTTCCCGAAGCCGGTGGTGGCCGCCATCCACGGCGCCTGCCTGGGCGGCGGGCTCGAGTGGGCGATGGCCTGCCACTACCGCGTGGCCGCGAACGACAAGAGGACCCAGCTCGGACTACCCGAGGTCCAGCTCGGTGTCATCCCCGGCGCCGGCGGCACCCAGCGCAT
>DATIUR010000403.1:0-1734 GCA_035466675.1 Anaeromyxobacteraceae bacterium
CCCCCGGCGCACGCCTCGACCCGGAGGTCCTCGCCCTCGCCGGAGCGGCCGGGGAGGGCCCGCCAGACGACGCCGCCGCCCACCGGGACGAAGTAGGACCCGTCGCCGCTGGCGAGGACGCGCACCGGACGCTCGAAGGCGGTGGTGGCCACGTCGAGGACCACCGCGGCCACCGGGATCCCCGGCGCGCCCAGGTCGAGGTCGAGGAGGCTCGTCTTCCCCTCGGCGCCGGCGCGCCGCCGGGGCGCTCCCAGGTCGAGCGACCGGATCTCCGGCGGTGCGTCGGAGCGGCGCACCGCCCGGGCGCCCACGATGCGGGGCGGGTCGCCCGCGCCGGGAAGGAGCGTCACGCGCAGCCACCGCGCGTCGGAGGGCGGGTGCCGGACGGAGGTCCGGCGCGCCTCGGGCACGCCCTTCACGGCGTAGACGCGCGCCCCCTCCGCGAGCAGCCCGAAGGCCCGGCCGTCGGTGGAGGTCTCCAGGCGGACGGGCCGCAGGAAGTCGTCTCCCACGAGGTCGAGGCGGATCTCGTCGTGCCGCTCGCCCGCCCGGTAGAGGTCGATCACCGCGCGCACCTCGCCGCCGGGGTAGACGGCGGGGTCCACCACCAGCGCGTCGAGCACGACCTCCGGGCCGGAGGGCGACACGTCCCGGAGGGTCCAGGGCGCCTCGGCGCCGGCCGGCCCCTCGATGCGCAGGTCGGCGAAGGTGCCCGGGGCGGCCAGGCTCCGCCGGTAGAGGTCGGCGTCCGCCTCGAACGCCCACAGGCCGGGGGCGTCCACCCCGGGGATGGGCCGCACCTCGCGGTACGGAGAGGGATCGAGCGCCAGGCAGGGGCTCGCCGCGGCGAGGCTCCCGGCGGCCACGAGGACGAGGAGCGCTCCGGGTCCGCCCGGCCCGCCGCCCGAAGAAGCGCCCGGCGGGGCGTCGCCCCGCAGGATCCGCAGGATGCGCCGGCCGAAGCGGGCGTAGAGGAAGGCCGCGGCGAGCATGAGGATCCCCACCGCCAGGAAGACCGCCACCTGCTCGAGGCGGGAGAGCCGCCAGACGTCGTGGAGGAGCACCTTGCCCAGCGAGACCGCGAAGAGCGCGAGGCCGAGCCAGCGGTGGAAGGCGTGGCGCGCGGCGAAGCCGAGGCCGACGAGCAGCGCCGCCCAGGCCCCCAGCACGACCGTGGTGAGCGTGTCGAGCCCGCCTTCCTGCGCCGCCGCCGCCCAGTGGATCTGCTCGCGGAAGGCGCCGAAGGCCGCGGCGTCGCCGGCGGGGGGCGGCGCGGGGAGATCGAGCGCCAGGCTCCGCGCCTCGAGGATCACCAGGGCGAGCAGGAGCGCGTGCCCCGCCGTGGCGAGCACCGCTCCGGCCACGCGGAACCGCTCTCCCGCGCCGGCGGCGCGCCAGGCGGAGAGCAGGAGCGCCGCGGACGTGGCGGCGAGCGCCAGGGCGCGGGCGTTGAGGAGGAAGGAAGGGCGGAGGGCGCCCTCCCGGCCGAGCGTGAGGAGGAAGTCGGACGTGTCCCGCGCCGGCCCGGCCAGGTCCACGGCGACGATGCGGACGAGGGCGGCGGCGAAGAGGAGGCCGGCGCCCGCGAGCCACCACGGATCGCGGTCGCGGGCGGCCAGGGAGGCGGCCACCGCGGCCAGCGCCGCCCAGATCACCGTGACGGAGGCGCCGGAGAGGAGGAACGCCGCCGCGCCGGCGAAGAGGCCGAGGGCGGCGCCGAGCAGGACGCTGGCG
>DATIUR010000404.1:0-3717 GCA_035466675.1 Anaeromyxobacteraceae bacterium
CCGTCCCACCGCGACGCCCTGGCCGCCGACGCGCGGCGGCGTTTCGGGACGTGGTGACCGGGGTTCCGGGCGAAGCGAGCCCGACCGCGGCTCGACGGGCCTCCGTCTACCCCCGCGCCAGGCCCTCGAGCGCCCGCCGCACCGCCTCGAGCCCCTGGTGGAGGCGGGCCCCGTCCCAGAGCGCCGGCGTGGCCTCGCCGCCCCGGGCCAGGAGCGCCTCGCGGTGCGACGGGAACTCCACGTTGCGGAAGGCCACCCGCCCCTCCAGGCCCAGCGCCACCGCGAGCCGCCGCGCCTCGGCCGAGCCCGGCTCGGCGAGCCGGTGGAAGAGCTCCGCGCCGCGGGGCTCCACGCGCTAGAGGCGGCCCTCGGCCACCTGCACCGGCACGGCCACGCGCCCGGCGGGGGCCTCGACCTCCGCCGAGAGGCGAACCACCCGGTGGGACGCCTGGTCCGCGAGCAGCTTCCGGACGAGCGCCTGGTTCATGGCGTGGCCGCTCTTCACGGCCACCAGGGCGCCCTGCACGGCCACGCCGGCCAGGGCCAGATCGCCGATGGCGTCGAGCACCTTGTGGCGGGCGAACTCGTCCGGGTAGCGGAGCCCCTCGGGGTTCAGGATGGAGAACTCGTCCACCACGATGGCGTTCTCGAGGCTGCCGCCGCGGGCCAGCCCGGCCGCCTGCATCCGCTCGATGTCCCGGCGGAAGCAGAAGGTGCGGGCCCGGGCGATCTCGCGCTCGAAGTTCCGCTCGGTCACCGCCGCGCGGAAGGGCTGGTTCGTGATGAGGGGGTGGCCGAAGTCCGCGGTGAAGTCCACCCGGAAGCCGTCCGACGGCTCGAGCCGGGCCAGCCGGTCGCCGTCGCGCACCTCGACCGGCTGGTCCACCACCAGGACGCGCCGCCCCGCCCGGAGCGGCTTCACGCCCGCCTCCTGGATGAGGCAGACGAAGGGGGCCGCGGAGCCGTCGAGGATGGGGACCTCCGGCCCGTCCACCTCGACGCGGCAGTCGTCGATCCCCATGCCGTGCAGCGCCGCCAGCAGGTGCTCGACCGTCGACACGCGCGCCGCTCCCGCGCCGATGCTGGTCGAGAGGGTCGTGTCCACCACGTGCGTGTTGAGCGCGGGGATCTCCACGCCCAGGTCCATCCGCACGAAGGTGATGCCCGCGTCGGCCGGAGCGGGCGCGAGCGTCATCGTGGCGGGCTTGCCGGAGTGGAGCCCGACGCCGGTGGCGCTCACTCGCGTCGCGACGGTGCGCTGGTTCCAGGAACCCATGTCCCGGCCACTCTTAGCAACCGACGCGCCATCGCGCACGGCCCGTTCCGCTGCGCCTCCCGGTCTCCGGTGACGCGTCATCTACCTGATACCATTGGGGTTTTTGTGCGGAGGTCCCGCCGACCGGATCCCCCGGGGCCCGGTCGACCCTGCCTGTCGGCGTGCAGGATCGCGACATCCGTGTCGTGGGAAGGCGGATCGCCCGCGGTTTTCGACGCGGCGGGTTGTACCATGAGCGACCCCGGGAAAGGCACACCGTGATCCCGCTGAAGGACGACGCGCCGTCGGCCACCATCCCGTTCCTCACCTACGCCCTGGTCGCGGCGAACGTCCTCGCCTTCCTCTGGCAGCTCTCGCTCGACGGGGCCGGAGGCATCGAGCGCTCCGCGCTCGTCGGCGGCGCCATCCCGTACGAGGTCCTCAGCCTCGAGGACGGCTACCCTCCCGACCTCGTCCCCCCGCCCTTCACCATCCTGACGAGCATGTTCCTTCACGGCGGCTTCCTGCACATCGCGTCGAACATGCTCTTCCTCTGGATCTTCGGGAACAACGTGGAGGACGCGCTCGGGCGGGCCCGGTTCGCGCTCTTCTACCTCGCCTCCGGGGTGGTGGCCGCGCTCGCCCAGGTGCTGGCGGCGGCCGTCGCGGCCGAGTCGCTGGGCAACACCAGCCCGCTCAACGTCCCCATGGTGGGCGCCAGCGGAGCGATCGCCGGCGTGCTCGCCGCCTACATGGTGCTCTTCCCGCGCGCGCGGGTGCTCACGCTCGTCCCCATCTTCGTCTTCTTCCAGCTCGTGCGCCTGCCCGCCGTGATCTTCATCGGGATCTGGTTCCTGCTCCAGGTGCTCTCGGTCTTCTTCGGCGGGGCGCCGGGCGTGGCCGTCTTCGCGCACATCGGCGGCTTCCTGGCCGGGCTCGCCCTGCTGCGCGCCGTCGGCCGGCGGCGCGGCTGGCAGCCGCGCCGCGAGCGGGCCGGGGCGCGCCGCCGCCGGCGGGACAGGGACCCGCGGGGCCCGTGGGTGGATGCTGCGCTTCCGTGATCCCGAACCTAGAGCAGCGAGCCCTGCCGCCCCTTGGGCCGGTCGCGCCCGAGGTGCTCGTAGGCGGCCGGCAGCGCCACCCGCCCGCGCGGCGTCCGGGCCAGGTACCCCTCGCGCACCAGGAAGGGCTCGTAGACGTCCTCGATGGTGTCCCGCTCCTCGCCCACCGCGGCCGCGACGGCGTCGATGCCCACCGGTCCGCCCCCGAAGACGTCCAGCACCACGCCGAGGATGCGCCGGTCCATGGCGTCGAGCCCGCGGGCATCCACCTCGAGCCGGGCCAGCGTCGTCTCGACGATCTCGCGGGTGAGCCTCCCGTCGCCCTCCACCTGGGCGAAGTCGCGGGCGCGCTGCAGGAGGCGGATGGCGATGCGGGGGGTTCCCCGCGCGCGGCGGGCCAGCTCCTCGGCCCCGCCCGGCTCGACCGGCAGGGAGAGCTTGCCGGCGGCGCGCACGGCGATCTCGTGCAGCTCCCCGGCGCCGTAGTAGTCGAGCCGCTCCTGGATGGGGAAGCGATCGCGGAGCGGGCTGGCGAGCAGGCCGGTGCGGGTGGTGGCGCCCACCAGCGTGAAGCGCTCGAGCTTCATCTCCATGGTCTGCGCGCCCAGCCCCGCCCCCAGGACCACGTCGAAGCGGTAGTCCTCCATGGCCGGGTAGAGCGCCTCCTCCACCGCCGGGGAGAGCCGGTGGATCTCGTCGATGAAGAGGATGTCGCGCGGGGCGAGCGCGGTGAGGAGGCCCGCCAGGTCGCCCTTCTTCACCAGGGCCGGGCCGCTCGTCACGTGCAGGGCGACGCCCAGCTCGTGCGCCAGGATGTGGGCGAGCGAGGTCTTTCCCAGGCCGGGGGGGCCGGAGAGGAGGACGTGGTCGAGCGCCTCGCCGCGGTCGCGCGCCGCCTGGGCGTAGACGCGGAAGTTGCGGACGATCTTCTCCTGGCCCACGTACTCGTCGAAGGTGGCGGGGCGGAGCGACTGCTCCAGCCGCTCCTCACCCTCGTTGGCCGCGGGCGAGACGTCGCGGACGGGGCGGACGGGCATGCAACCTGCTCTTACCATGCGCGGCTGACGGGGTCCCGCCTACCCCCGGAGCCTCTTCAGCGCCTCCCGCAACAGCTCGTCGAGCTTCTGGCCCTTCGCCTCCTCGCGCAGCGAGGCGGCCACCTCCTCCGCCTGCGCCGGCCGGTAGCCGAGGTTCACGAGCGCCTTCACCAGCTGCTCGAGCGCGTCGGCGCCCGCGGCCGCCCTGGCCGGGCCCGCGGCCCGGGCCAGGGCCAGGAGCTTCTCCTTCAGCTCCACCACCAGGCGCTCGGCGGTCTTCTTCCCCACCCCGGGCACCTTGGTGAGCCGGGCCACGTCGCCCGAGGCCACCGCCTGGGCCAGCTCCCTCGCCTCGATCCCGGAG
>DATIUR010000405.1:0-15830 GCA_035466675.1 Anaeromyxobacteraceae bacterium
GTCCCGCGGAGCGCGCCGAGCAGGCGCTCCCTGAACGCCCAGGCGGCGGCACCGCCGCCGGCGACCAGCACCAGGACGGCGAAGGTGGCGAACCAGCGGACGGCGCTCCGCCGGTGGCGGACCTGGGCCGCGCCGCGCGCCACGGCGGTCCTTCGCCTCGACGCCTCGGGCGTCGGCTCGAGCCCCTTGATGGTGAGCGGGATGGCGCCGGTCGGGTCGACCCCGCCCGCGTCGGGCAGGTTCATCTGCTCCACCAGCGAGCGGGCCCCACCGCCGGCCGGGCGCGCCGGGGCGGGCCTGGCCTCGGGAGCCCGCGCGGACATCTCCTCGCTGGCCAGGGCCGCGAGCGCGCTCGCCCCGGTCGGCTTCCAGGACGGCTCCTCGGGGGGGGCGGCGGGCGCGGCCGCGCGGGCGGGGGCGGGCTCCCGGGCCGGCTCCGGCCGCGCCTTCTGCGCCCGGGGCACCGGGGCGAGCGCGGCGGCGAGATCGCTCACCGCGCTGAGCGGCTCCCAGTCGCCCATCCCGGGCTTCCAGACCAGCGAGTCGGGGCCCACCTCGCCCGTCTCCCACTTCCGCTTCACCTCGGCGAGCGGGAGCGGGCCGACCTGCGCCTCGCCGATCGCCACGTACCAGTCGGAGGCCGCGGCGCCGGAGGGGCTCGCCGGCGCGCGGGCGGAGGCGATCTTCGCCGCGTCCTCCTCGCTCATGATCTGGGTCGACTGCAGATCGGGCGCCGGCGCGGGCGGCTCGGCCGGCGCGGGCGGGCCTCCCAGCATCGAGTCGAACGCCTGGCCCAGCTCCGCGTCGAGGCCGCCCTCGGTGGCGGGGGCGCTCGGCGCGGGCGCCGCCGGCTCGGCGGCGCGCCGCACCAGCACCACGTGCTGGCACTTCTTGCAGCGCACCTTGACGCCGTTCGGGCCGACCTTGTCGTCCGAGATCATGTACTGCGCGCCGCAGCTGTCGCAGGTGAATTTCATGTCGATCCAAACGCTCCGCGGCCTTCGGGGATCTCGCGGGGTGCTCCGCGCGAAACGGGCGCGGCGACGTCGGAAGGTCGCGATGATCTTAGGGTTCGGCGCCGCGCACCGTCAAGGACGCGCCCGTGCGTCATCCCGGCACCACCACCGCGAGCCCGAGCCGCTCGCGCAGGACCGCGTACTCCTCCGAGGTGCAGAAGGCGGCCAGGTCCCTCAGCTTCGCCTCGTCGCGCAGCTTGGAGACCTGCGCCTTCTCCGACACGAGCGCCTTCCTCACCACCTCGAGGTCGCCGGCCAGGAGCGTCCCCACCCGGTTGGAGGTGTGCTCGGCACCGTCGAGGTAGGCGCGGACGTCGCCGGGATGCTGCACCTCGCAGTACTGGCGCGCCAGCAGCTTGAGGGTGTTCTTGCGCGCGTTCTCGGGAAGGACCTTCTCGAGCTGGATCTTGAGCTTCTCCACCAGGTGGGGGTCCGCCGTGACCACGAAGCGCGACGTGCCCAGGCTGCAGGCGGCCTGGAACACCATGTCGAGCTGGTCGTGCGGCATGAGCCGGGCCATGAACAGCTCCGGGCGCCGGAAGGCGACCGCCTTGCCGATGGCGAACCAGAGGTCCTTCTTCGGCCTCTCCTTGAACATCTCCTCGGCGGCGACGAGGCCGGGCGGGTCGGTCGCCACGAGCTGGAGCCGAGAGGCCACCTCGTCGCGCCGGTAGAGCCGCAGGGCCGGCAGGCCCAGCGTGCGCACCACGTACTTGAACATGTTCACGAAGAAGAGCATCGACCCCTCGACCTCGACCTCGTCCTTCTTCGGGTTGAGACCCAGGTCCTTGGGCGCCTGCGTGAACATCGAGCGCGCCTGCAGGGCGAGAAGGGTCAGGATGTCCGCCAGGGGCCCCCTGACCCGCTCGTGCAGGAGGAGCGCCCACTGCTCGTCGCCGATGGGGCGGCTGGCCTGGTCGCGGGCGTACTTGCGCAGGCGCGAGATCACCTGGACCTCCTCGGGGCTGGCGCCCCCGAGGACGTGGGCGAGCACCTGGGCGGCGGAGTAGGCCCGGTCGTACTCCTTGCGGGCGGCGTGGAGCCCGATCAGGGCCGAGGCCGCCTTCTGGGCCTTCGCCCCGCTCCGGACCAGGGCGCGGTAGGCGGCGATGGCCTCCCCCTCCTCGCCCGGCTTGCGGGCCGCGAGCTCGGCGAAGACCTCCTGCGCCGCCGCGTCCTCCGGATCGGCCTTGGCGACGACCTGGAAGGCCTGGCGTGCGCCCTCCTCGTTCTTGAGGACGTTGCGGTACAGCTCGCCCAGCGTCCTCCACAGGCCCAGCCGGGCCTGCGCCACGTCCGGGGTCTTGGGCAGGCGCTGGATCATCCGGAGGTAGGCCTGCTCCAGGTCCTTCCAGCGCTTCCCGCGGGTCAGGATCTCCTCGACCCCGGCGAAGGCCTTGACCAGGCGCGGGTTGCGATCGAGCGCCTTCTCGAACTCCTTCGCCGCGCCGGCCTCGTCCTTGACCTCGTCGCGCAGCACCTCGCCGAGGGCGAGGTGGAGCTTGGCGGCGCGCGCAGCGTCCGCCTTCACCTCCGGGCTCGAGAGGACCTGCGACAGGGCGTCGGCCGCCTTCTGCCCCTGCCGCGTCTCGCGGTAGAGGCCGAGGAGGGCCTCCGTCACCTCCAGGTCGGTCGGCTCGAGCCGCGAGGCGGCCAGGAAGGCGTCGATGGCCTGGTAGGGATCCTTGAGCCGGTCGCGGCAGGCCTCGCCGATGGCCACGTACATCTCGTGGCGGGCCTTCCCCTCGAGCAGGGGCGCCAGCCGCTGGCGCTGCTCGACCACGCCCTCCCAGTCGCCCATGCCCTCCAGGAGCCGCATCAGGCTCCGGCGGGAGGGCTCGTGGTTCGCGTCGATCTCGAGCGCCTTCTTGAAGGCGTTCACCGCCCGCTCGACCTGGCCGAGCTTCGAGGCCACCTCGCCGATCTGCCAGTGCGTCTCCACCACCTCCAGGTCGGTGAGCCCGTCCCGGTGGTGGATGAGGATGGCCGTGAAGACCCGGAGCGCCTCCTCCCACTGCTCCGCGGCCACCAGCAGGTTGCCGAGGCCCTCCAGGGCGGGGAGGTAGGTGGCGTCGAGCTCGTAGGCCCGCCGGTACTGGGCCAGCGCCTTGTCGCGCCTGCCCTGCTTCTCGGCCACGTAGCCGAGCCGGTAGGCGTGCCGGCACAGCTCCTTCGCCTCGCCCCCCGCGTCGAGGGCGGAGACCACCGCGTCGAGCACGCGCTCGGCGTCGGCCCAGCGGGTGGCCGCCACGTAGACGTCGGCCAGGGGGCGGCCGGCCGGCAGGTAGCCGGGCACGCGCTTCATGGCCTCCTCGTAGTAGCGGACCGCGCCGTCGCGATCGTCCTTCTCCTCCTGGTGGATGCGGCCGGCCTCGGTGAAGAGGCGCGCCTGCTCGGCGCGATCCTCGATGTACCGGGCCTCGGCCACGGTCATCTCCAGGAACAGGTCGCGGTCGCGCTCCCGCTCGGCGATCCCCTTCATCGCCCGGATGGCCTGCAGGCAGCCCGGGTCGAGCTGGAGGGCGCGCCCGTACGCCTCCCGGGCCGAGGCGACGTCGAGCAGCATCTCCTCGTGGATGGCGCCCATGCGGACGTGGACCGCCACCGCCTCCTTCGACCCGCCGGCGATGCGCGCCTGGCGCTTCAGCATGTCGAGCGCCAGGTTCCAGTTTCCGCTCCGCTCGTAGAGCCGGCCCAGGGCGGAGACCGCCTCGCGCGAGTTCGGGTCGAGCTTGAGGGCGTGGTTGAAGATGGCCTCGGCCCGGTCCACCCGCGCCATCTCCGTCCACCACACGTCGCCGATGGCCACCTCGAGCGCCACCGTCTCCTCGCGGTCCTTCACCAGGGTGAGGTGGTGCTGCATCACGCTGATGAGCTTCTCCCACAGCCCCTGGTCCCGGCAGAGGCGCTCCAGCGCCTTCACCGCCGGCAGGTTGCCCCCGTCGATGGCCAGGATCCGCTCGTTCTGCCCGGTGGCCCGGGCGGGGTCGTGCATCTTCTCCTCGAAGATGGCGGCGCTCTTCGCCAGGATGCGGACCTGCTCGCGCGGGTCCTCGGCCAGGGCCACCTGCCGGTCGTAGACGCGGTTCAGCTCCGCGAACCGGTCGAGCTTGGTGTAGAGCCGCTCCAGGCCGGCCAGGCCCTCCGCGTTCCGGTCGTCCATGGCCAGGACCGACCGCCAGGCCTCCACCGCCGCCTCGTCCTCCCCCAGCTCGTTCTCGTAGAGGGCCGCCACGTCCACCTGGAAGGCGACCCGTGCCTCGTCGGAGGCGGCCAGGTCGCGGGCCCGGGCCAGCACCGAGACGAGCTCGGTCCAGCGCTTCTCCCGCCGGTAGAGCGCCGAGAGCGCCTCCAGCGCCGGCTGGTCCCCGCCGTCCAGCTCGAGCACGCGGCGGAGGGCCGAGATGGCCTCCTCCACGTCGCCCAGATCCCGGTCGTAGATGCGGGCCACCTCGATGAGCGTGGCCTTCTTCTCCTCCAGCGAGGCCACCGCCTCGAGCTTCTGCTCGAGGGTGATGACGAGCTCGCGCACCCGGTTGCGTCCCCGGAAGAGGCCGGTGAGCGCCTCCAGCGCCTCCGGGCTGGCCGGGTCGGCCTCCAGGGCCCGCCGGTAGCACGCCTCCGCGCCGGCGGGGTCGTCGAGCGGCCCGTCCTTGAGCTTGCCCAGGCGCAGGAGCAGGCGGGCCCGCTCGGAGCCGCTCTGGTCCTCGGCCACCTGCTCGAGCACCTCGGCCAGCTCGTCGTGGGCCTCGGTCTCCGCGGCCAGCCGCTCGGACTCGGCCAGCGCCTCGGCGTCGCCGGGCGCGTCGGCCAGCGCCCGGCACCAGGCCAGGAACGCCATGTCCTTCTGCCCGAGCTTCTTCTCCTGGACCGCCGCCACCTCCTTGCGCATGGCCAGCTTCTCGGCCGGATCGACGAGCTGCGGCGCGAAGGCGTCGCAGGTCCGGGCCCAGGCGCGCCAGTTGCCGGCGGCCGCGTGCAGGGCGCGCAGCCCCTCGTAGGCGGCGCGGTTGCCCGGCTCCAGCTCCAGCACCTTGTCGAGCGCGGCGGCGGCCGCGTCCGGGCGCTTGTTCGCCTTCCACAGGTCCGCCACCGAGAGCCAGGCCGGGACCGCCTCGGTCGGCCCGCCCCGGGCGGCCAGGAGCGCCGCGCGGGCCTCCGCCACCCGCACGCCCTCGGCGGCCGCGCCGGCCCCGCCCAGGATCCCCTCGATGCGCACGAGATCCTCCACCTCGTGCGGCTCGATGTCGAACGCGCGCTTCGCCTGCTCGATCGCCTCCTGCTTGTGGCCGGCCCGGAGCAGCACCTCGCCCAGCTCGATCCGGGTCCTCTTCACGCCGGCCGAGTCCTCCTGGAGCGGGACGAGCCGGCGGTAGACGCCGGCCAGGCCCTCCAGGTCGCCCTGGGCGGCGTGGATGTCGCGCAGTGCCTCCAGGGCGCGCCGGTTGCGCGGGTCGGCCTCCAGGACCGCCTTGTAGGAGTGGATCGCCTGGGAGGCGTCCCCCAGCTTCGCGCCGAGCAGCCAGCCCAGCTTGTCGTTCAGCCGCGTGACCTCGCGGCGATCGACCGTGGCCGACAGGCGCAGCCTCATGTGCTGGGCCAGGTCCGGCCACCGCTCCAGCCGCTCGTACAGCTCCTCCAGCGCGGCCAGGGCCTGCTCGTGCCGCGGCTTCTGCCCGAGCACCTCCTTCCACAGGGCGATGGCCTCGTCCGGCCGGGAGAGCTCCGCCGCCAGCGTGGCCATCTTCGGCAGCACGCGCTCGCGGGAGCCCGCGTCGGCCGCGGCGGCGCGCTGGGCGCCCAGGACCCGGAACAGATCCTCCTGGCGCCCGGCCTCCTCGTAGAGCGCCTCCAGGGCGCGCAGCGAGGGCACGGCGCGCGGGTCGGCGGCCACGGCCGCCTCGAAGGCCTCGGCGGCCCGGTCGGGAGCGTCGAGCCGGTCGGCGCAGAGCTGGCCGAGCCGGTGCAGCGTGGCCGCCCGGTCCGCTCCGGCCTGCCCCGCGGCCCGCGTGCCCAGCACGTCGGCCAGCTCGCCCCAGTTCTCGAGCCGGGCGTAGAGGCGCTCCAGCGCCGGCAGGGCGGCCGCCGACGCGTCCGGGTCGAGGGCCAGCGCGCGGCGGTAGAAGCCGGCCGCCTCGCCGGGCCCGTCCAGCTTCTCCTCGTACAGCTCGCCCAGCCGCAGGCACACCACCGCCGTGTGAGCGGGCGGCAGCCGGTCCAGCTCGTCCTCGTAGATGGCGGCCAGCTCCTCGTGGTGCTCGGTCGCCTCGGCCAGCCGCTCCATCTCGGCCCGCACGGCCGGATCGGCCGGGTCCTCCCGGAAGGCCTTGCAGGCGGCCAGGAAGGCCAGCTCCCGGTCCTGGAGCTGCGTCTCGCGGATCTTGGCCAGCTCCAGCCAGAGCGCCTTGCGCTCCGTCGGGTCGGGCCGCTCGTTGGCGCGGACCTCGAGCACGGCCGCCTTCTTGGCCCAGGCGCCGCCGCCCGCGTAGGCGCCCTCCAGCAGGAGCGCCGCCCGCGACAGGGACGGGTCCTTCTTGAGCATCGCCTCGAGCCGGCCGACGGTCTCGGCGTGCTCGGGCCGGGCGCTCAGCACCTCCTCGTAGAGCGAGAGCGCCCCCTCGCGGTCGAGCAGGCGCGACTCCTTCAGCTCGCCCAGGCGGAAGCGGAAGGCCAGCGCCGCCTCCGCGTCGCCGGCCGCGTCGGCGGCGGCCGCCTCGCGGGCCAGCACGTCCCCGAGCTCGACCCAGCGCTCCGTCCGCACGCAGACCCGATCCAGGCGCGCCAGCGCCTCGCGGTTCGAGCCGTCCATCTCCACCAGCCGCTTCAGGATCTGGAGCGCGCCGGCCAGGTCGCCGAGCCGCTCCTCCTGCACCTGCGCCAGCTCCGCCAGGAGCGCCACCCGGGTCGCCCCGTCCTCCTCCACCGCCAGGGCCCGCCGGAGGGCCTGGGCCAGGGCTCCCGCGTCCGGCCCCGTCCGGAGCGCGGCGGCCAGGCCGGCCACGGCCTCCCGATCGTCGGGGATGAGGTCGAGCAGCCGCTGCCAGGCCTCGGCCGCGGCGGCGGGGTTCGCGCCGGAGGTGCGCGCGATCCAGCGGTGGAACTCGCCGCGGGTGGAGGCCTCGGTGGCCCGGTCGGCGTTCTCGAGCAGGAGCCCCTGCAGCTCGTCGGTGGCGCCGGCTTCCTGGGCGTGGCGCACCGCCAGGGCCAGCGAGTCGGGGGAGTCCGGGTCGGCGGCCAGGGCCCGCCCCGCCGCCAGGAAGGCCATCTCCACGTTCCGGAGCGGCCCGGAGTACACCTCCGACACGCGCCGCAGGAGCGCGGCGCGTGCGGCCGGATCGGCCTCGTTCGCGGCCCGGGCCTCGAGGGTCTCGATCACCTTGGCGTGCTCGCCCTCCGCGGCGTAGACGGGCTCGAGCAGGGCGGCGGCCTCGATCGCCGCCGGCCCGCTCGTGCGGGCCACGTCCTCCAGGGCCGCCAGCGCGCCGGGATGGCGCGGAACCTTGGCCAGCACCTCGCGGTAGGAGGCCAGGGCGCCCTCCGCGTCCTGCAGGCGCAGGTGGCGGATCCGGCCGCGGCGGAACCGCAGCTCGGCGGCCTCGGCCCCGAAGCCCGGCCGGGCGTCGGCGATGTGGACCTCGCGGGCCAGCACCTCGGCGAGGTCCTCCCAGCGCTCGGCCGATCCGAGCAGCTTGCCGAGCAGCCGGAGCGCGTTCGCGTCCTCCGGGTCCACGGCGAGGATCTTGCGGTACGCCTCGATGGCGCCTTCGCGATCGGAGAGGTGCTCTTCCATGACCTTGGCCACCTCGAGCAGGAGTTCCTTCTTCGCCGCGGGCGCGGCGGTCACATCGGCAAGTCGGGCGAGCACCCTGGCGAGGTCGCGGTGCGCGCCTCGCCGGCGGTGGAGGCGGACCAGCGCCCCCAGCACCTCGGGGCCGGGGGCCTCCGCCGCCACCTCTTCGTACCACCGCGCGGCGTCGTCGAGCCGCTGCAGGCGTTCCGCGCACAGCCCGGCCAGGCGGCGCTTCACCTCGAGGGCGGCGCGAGGCGGGAGCCCCGACTGGAGCGCCTCCTCCAGGGCCGCCCGCACCTCCTCGAGCGCGCCCCCCTCCAGGCCCAGCCGCTCCAGCTCGGCCCGGATCCCGGGGGCGTCGCGGCCGACGCGCAGCGACTCCCGGAACTGCCGGAGCTTGGCCTGGAAGGCCCCGGACTTGTCCCCGGTCCGCTCCCGGAGCGCGGCCACCTCGGCGAGCAGCGGGGGCCGCTCCGCCTCGTCCGCCCCCTCGAGACGGATCTCGAGCACCGCGGCGAGCCGCCGGGCGTCGCCGGCGAGCCGGTGCACGTCCTCGAGCAGGCGGGCCGCACCCCCGCGCGTCTCCGGGCGCGAGAGCAGGCGTTCGAGCCCGGCCACCGCGGCGGGCTCCCGCGGGCTCTCCGCCAGGACGTCGGCCCAGGCCTCGATCGACCGGCGCGCGTCGGGATGTCCCTCCAGGCAGGCGGCCCGGCGGAGCAGGACCTGGACGCGCCGGGCCGGATCGCGCCCGCCCAGCACGGCCGCCATCGACTCCAGCGTCGCAGCCAGCTCGTCGGTCCGCCTCTCCCGGGCGAAGATCCGCTCGAGCTCCTGGAGCGGCTCGATCCGCTCCGGGTCGGCCGCTTGCGCCTCGCGCAGGGCCTCCACCGCCGCGGCCGCGTCCCCGGCGGACTCGCACAGCTCGGCCACGCGCAGGAGCAGGCCGGCCCGCTCCGGGCCGGCGGAGAGCGCCGCCCGGCGCCGCGCCACCTCGAGCAGCTCGCCGGCCGAGCGGGCCTGGGCATACAGGCGCTCGAGCGCCTCGAGGGCCTCCCCGTCCTCGGGCAGGACGTCCAGCACCCGGCGCCACGCCGCCGCGGCCGCGGCCACGTCCCTCGCCTCCCCGTCGCGGAGGCGGGCCGAGGCGCGCAGGAGCTCGGCGCCCTCCTCGGGCCCGGCGGCGGAGGCGCACCCCTCGTACAGGTCGGCCAGCTCCTCCTGGCTGCCGGTGGCGGCGGCGAGGCGCACCACCGCCTCGGCGGCGGCCTGGCGGGGCGGCCCGCCCTCGGCGAAGGCGCGGCTCGCGGCCAGGAAGGCCATGGCCGGCTCGCCCAGGTCGTCCTCGTAGACGG
Source organism: Anaeromyxobacteraceae bacterium (assembly GCA_035466675.1). Taxonomy (GTDB): domain Bacteria; phylum Myxococcota; class Myxococcia; order Myxococcales; family Anaeromyxobacteraceae; genus Anaeromyxobacter. Next base: position 9,159 of record DATIUR010000405.1, read on the forward strand.
CCCGGATCTCGCCGTACAGCCGGGCCCGCTCCTCGGGATCCTCGACCGCGCCCAGCCGCCCCTCGCGCGCCGCGATCCGCCGGGCGTGGTCGGCCGAGGAGGCCAGCGCGCCGTCGAGGGCCGCCACGGCCTCGCGCCCGCCCTCGCCCGGATCGGCGGCCAGCGCCACCAGCGCGTCGAGCGCGTCGGCGCGGCCCGGCTCGTCGGCGAGCAGGCGGGCGTGCAGGGCCACCGCGCCGGAGACGTCGCCCAGGCGCGTGCGCCTGAGCTCGGCCAGGCGGAAGATCGCCTCGCGGTCCGGGGCGCGCGAGATCCGCTCCTCCAGCACGCGGGCCAGCTCCGCGGGCCGGCCCAGCCGGTCCGCCAGCCGCTCCAGGGCCGCGGAGGCGTGGGGATCGCCGGGGGCGGCCTCGAGCACCTGGCGCCAGGCCTGGGCGGCGCGGGCGGGGTCGGCCAGCCTCGTCTCCGAGATCGAGGCGGCCTCCCGGAGCGCCTCCTCGCGCGCGGCCGGCGAGGCGGCCCGGCCGGCGATCTCCAGGTCCACCTCCACCAGCCGGTCCCAGGCCTCGGCGGAGCGGTGCAGCCGCCGCAGGGCCCCGAGCGCCTCCAGGTCCCCGGGCGCGGCCGCCAGGACGCGGCCCCAGCCGTCCACCGCGCGCTCGCGGGCCAGCCGGCGCTCGGTCCACTGCGCCAGCTCCCGGAGGATGGCCACCCTCCCCTCCGGACCGGCGCGGTCGGCCAGCTCGTCGTAGACGCGGGCGCACGCCTCGGCGTCCTGGCCCTCCTCGGCCAGGCGGCGCAGCTCGGCCCGAACCGCCGAGTCGCCCGGTACGGCGCGGGCGGCGTCGGCCATGGCGGCGAACGCCAGCTGGGTCTGGCGGAGGTCGTGCTCGTACACCCGCGCGGCCTGGCGCATGGCCGCGGCCCGGGCGGCGGGCTCCGGGGTGGCGCGCGCCTCCGCCTCGAGCGCGTGGAGGCGGCGGCGGGCGTCGCCGCGCCGCGCGTGCGCCGGCGCCAGGACCCGGGCGGCGGCCACCACCACGTCCGCGTCCGGATCGGAGAGCCGCTGCTCCAGCTCGTCGAGCGCCGCCGTCTCGTCCGGGTTCGCGGCCAGCGCCGCCCGCAGGCGCTCCACCGCGCCGAGCGCGTCGCCCCGGCCGGCCCGGACCCGGGCGCCCTCCACGGCCGCGCGGGCCGCCTCGGCCGGGTCGGCCGCGGTGGACTCGATCTCGCGGAGCGCGGCGGTGCGTCCGGCGTCGTCGCCCGAGCGCCCCAGGGCCTCGGAGAGGCCGGCCAGCAGGCGGGGGCGGTGATCCTCCGCGGCGAGGTCGAGCGCCTCCCGGTAGGTGGCGGCCGCCGCGGCCGGATCCCCCACCCGCTCGAGGAGGATCTCGGCCCGCTGCCCGAGCAGGGCCGCGCGCTCCGGGCCGCTCGCCGCGCCGGCCCGCTCCGCCAGGAGCGCCGCCGCCTCGTCCCACCGCTCGCCCGCGAGGGCCACCCGCGTGAGCGAGGCGAGGATGCCCGGATCGCCCGGACGGAGGGCGAGGCACCGGCGGAGCTGGGCCCCGGCGTCGTCGGAGGAGCCGAGGTCCTCCTCGGCCACGGCAGCGGCCCGCTGGCGCATGGCCAGCTCCTCCTCCGGCCGGCCCTCCAGGGCCAGGGCCGCCTCCACCAGCAGGGCGTACAGCTCCCCGAAGGCCCCCACCTCCGAGGCGAGCCGCTCGCACAGGCGCCGCGCCTCGGCGTGGTCCGGGCAGGCCCGCAGCGCCGCGGCGGCGTCGGAGAGCGCGCCGCGCGGATCGCCCAGCCGGCCGGCGCGCACGGATGCCGCGTCGAGGAGGTGGCGCGCGCGCTCGCGGGGGTCGGCCCCGGCCGGCAGGTGCCGGGCCAGGAGCTCGAGCATGGCCACCTGCTTCTCGGCCTCGCCCGCCGCCGCGTGGATGGGAGCGAGCGCCTGCGCGATGCGGAGCGGATCGACCCCGCGCGCCAGCATGCGCTCCAGCAGGGCCACCGCCTGGGCCTGCTGCGCGGGGGTCACCCCGCCGCCGCGCAGCATCGACAGGGCCGCGCCGGCCGCCTCGCCGTGTCGCCCCAGCCCGTCCGCCAGGAGCGCGGCGCGCTCCAGCTCCACCGCGGCCCGCTCGGCGTGGCCCCGGGTCCGCAGGGCCACCCGGGCCAGCACCTGAAGCCGCTCCTCGGCCGCCCCCGCCCCGGAGACCTGCTCCCGCGCGGCGTGCAGCCCCCGGAGCGCCTCGAGGTCCTCGCGGTCGGCGGCGAGCACCTCGCGCCACACCGCCGCCGCCTTCTCCGGCTCGCCCGCCTCCTGGTGCAGGCGGGCCAGCCGGGACGCGACCTCCCGCCGCTCCGCGCCCTCCGAGCCCTCCACCCGGGTCCGGAGCTCCCGGGCGGTCTCCTCCCGGCGGCCGGCCCGCTCCAGGCACGCCTGCAGCGCCGCCGCGGCGCCGCGGTCCTCCGGGTCGATGTCCACCAGGGCGCGGTAGGCCCGCACCGCCTCCTCGGGCTGCTCGAGATCCCGGTCGTGGATCTCGGCGACGCGCCGGAGGAGGACCTTCCTCGCCTTGAGGTCGTCCCCGACCGCGTCGGCGGCGGAGCGGTAGGCGCGGGCCAGCTCCGCGAAGGCCCCGGCGCGCGCGGCGGCGCCCTCCATCGCCTTGCGGGTGAGGGCCCGGCGCGGGTCGAGGGCCAGCGCCCGCGAGAGCGTCCGCAGGGCCTCGCGGGGGCGTCCCAGCCGATCGAGCTGGACCTCGGCGATCCGCTCCAGCACCCGGATCTGCTCGGTGGGATGGGGATCGCCGCCCGGCAGCGTCGCCTCCAGGACCTCCAGGAGCCGCTGCCATTCCTCGGCCTGGGAGAGCAGCGGCGCCAGCGCGGCGGCAGCGGCGGCGTTGCCCGGGTCGGCCCGGAGCGCCGCCTCGAGGTGGCGGCGGGCGCGGGCCGGGTCGGAGAGCCTCCCGAGCGCCATCTCCGCCGCCCGCACCCGGAGCACGGCGTGGGCGGGCTTCTCCGGCGCGGCCGCCAGGTGGCGCTCCACCACCGCCAGCGCCTCGGCGTGGCGGCCCGCGTCCACGTGGTGCTCGAACGCCTGCTGGGCCGCCGTCTCGCAGGCCGGGTCGAGCTCGAGCGCCCGCTCCAGCGAGGTCACGGCGGCCGCGGCGTCCCCGAAGCGGATGAGCTCCACCTGCGCGCGGCGCAGGTGCAGGAGGACCAGGGCGGCCCGGTCGCGGGTCGCCCCGACCAGCCGGCCGAGCGCGTCGGCGAGCCCGCGCCAGTCGGAGCGCTCCCCGAAGGTGCGCTCGAGCAGGTCGAGCGCCACCGGGTTGCCCGGGGCGAGCGCCCACGCCCGCTCCACGCGCTCGGTGACCCGGGCGGCGCCCTCGGGATCGTAGGCGGCGTGGAGTTGCGCCAGGGTGAGATGGAGGGCGGCCGCCTCGCGCCGATCCTCCGCGCGGCTGGCCCGCGCCTCCAGGCTCTTCGCCTCCTCCCGCCAGGTGCGGGGGAGCGCCTTGAGCCGCTCCCGCGCCTGCGCGGCGCCGGGGGCCTCCCGGTCGAGCGCCAGGGCCTCCACCAGCGCGTCGAGCGCGATGCCGTGCTCGAGCGGCTCGTCCGCCAGCGCCGCGCCCAGGCGGGCGTAGTCCGCCGCCAGCGACCGGCGGTCCGCGCCCGCGTCCCGGGCGGCGTCGAGCATGCGCTTCGCCTGCCCGAAGCGGCGCAGATCGAGGACGCAGGCCAGGGCGCGGGCGCGCGCCTCCTCCAGGGCGGGGTCGAGCCGGTGCGCCCGGGCGTACTGGAGCGCGGCGCGGTCTCGCCGCCCGAGCCGTTCCTCCTGCACGCGGCCGAGGCGCAGCGCCAGCCGGGCGGCCTCCCGCGGATCCGCGGTCGCCGAGGCCGCGCGCTCCAGGGCGGCGGCGTGGGCCGGCCAGTCCCTCTTGGCGGCGGCGATCTCCACGATCGCCGCCAGCGCGCCCGGGTGGGCCGGATCGGATCGGAGCACCTGGCGGTACAGCTCATCGGCGCGAGGCAGGTTCTCGAGCTCGCCCCGGGCGAGCTCCGCCGCCAGGACGAGCAGGGGAGCGCCGGGCTCGGGCACGAGCCGGGCCCGGCGCTCGGAGAGGGCGACCAGGTCCTCGAAGCGGCCCGCCGCGCGGGACGCCGCCGCGAGCGTACGGAACGCCTCGGCGTCGCCGGGGGCGGCTTCCAGCGTCTCGAGGTGGGGTCCGATCCGGTCGTCCAGGGAGGGCGCGCTCAATGGGGGTCACTCCCCGGAAAGGCGCGGAAAGCGCCGATCTTCCAGGGAGTATAGGACCCGGACGGAGGGAGGGTCAATTCCGCGCCGGCGGGAAAACCGAAGCCTTGCGGGCATTTAACTTACATGGGCTCCAGGCTCCAGAATTCGGGCTCCAGCAGAGCACGGGCATCGCTCCGCTCGCCCGGATCGCGAAGCTGCAGCCGGAGCCCGGAGCCTGGAGCCCGTCGGCTCTAGAACGTGTACCGCACGGTCGGGTAGACGGTGAACCCGTCGGCGCCCACGTCCAGGAAGCGCACGTAATCAGCCGCGATCCCGACGGAAAAATGGCGGAGCCGCGTGAAGTACTCGATGCCCGGGCCGCCGGCCACGAAGATGTCGTTCGTGCCGAAGAGGCCCTCCGGCGTGGTGAGCGCGTACCCCCCGCGGCCGTGCACGTAGGCGAGGAGGCGCTGATCCCCGTTCCGGTCCTCGAGCGCCAGGAAGGCGATCCGGACGTCCGCCCCCCCGGCGAAGACGCTGAAGGCGCCGTAGCTCGAGCTGGCCTTCTCGTTCCCGCCCAGGGCAAAGAGGGAGACCGCGATGCGGGACCCGATCTCGATGCCGGCGTTGACGCCGACGAGCATGCCCCCGGCGGAGCCGCCCGAGGTGCCTGCGCTCGGGTAGGTCGCGGGTTCGGCCACCGGCGTGTCGAAGAGGGAGAGGTAGCCCACCTCGAACCCGACGAAGAGCCCGCGCTCGACGTCGCGGAACCGGGCCGCGCGGGGATCCTCCTGGAGCGTCGGGGCCGCGTCCTGCGCCAGCGCCCGCGCGGGGAGGAGGAGCGCGGCCGCGAGGAGGGCGAGGCTTCTCGTCGAGTTCACGGTTCTCTCCCCCTCATTCGCCGCCCGCGGAGCGGAGGATCCACGGGTAGGTGATCACCGCGACGCCGCCGCCCTTCGGCTTGGGGAACTGCCAGCTGGTGATGCGCTCCATCATGCAGCGGTGGACCTTGTCGTCCTGGAGGGTGGTGGCGCCGTCCACCTTGGCGCCGCTGGCCGAGCCGTCGGCCTGGATGATCCAGGTGATGGCGACCTTGCCCGCCAGCTTGGGGTTGAGCGCCAGCTGCTGCTCGTAGCAGTAGCGGACCTGGGCGGCGTGCTCCTGGATGACGCGGCGGATGAGCTCCTTGTCCACCGAGCCCATCACGGTGGGCGCGCCCGCCGAGACGTTCACGTCGCGCTCGCCCTTCTTGCCCAGGCCGCCCACGCCGGTGCCGTAGTTGCCCAGGCCGCCGCCGCGGCCCTTCGTCCCCACCGCCCCGATGCCGATGGTCTCGCCCTGGCCGCCGCCGCCCGTCCCGGTGCCCCGGATCCCCAGGCCGCCCAGGCCCTGGCTGTCGCCCACCACCGGCCCGAACATGTTGCCCACCGCGCCGCGCAGGTCGCCTCCCAGGCCCCCGGCGCCGAAGACGGTGGAGAGGCCGCCGCCCCCGCCGCGCCCGAGCGCGCCGAGCAGGCCCATGCGCTTCACCACGTCCTTCGCGTTCGGGTCGATCGCCTTCGGCGCCGAGCGGGCGTTGGTCTTGGGGGCGTCCTTCTTCCCCATCTTCCCTTCCTCGTTCTTGTGCTTCTCGGCCATCTCCCCGGGGTCGTCCTTCTTCTCGCCCCCGCCGCCCTTCGGCTGCGGACGCTGCTCCGGCGGCTTGAGGATGAACTTCGCCATCCGGGACGGGTTCTTGAAGAGGTCGTCCGCCAGGATGTCGGTGTCGTAGGGGAAGTTGTTGGCGGCGACCATGAAGGCCGACTGCACGAAGAAGAGGATGAGGAAGAGGTTCAGGAACTGGTAGTTGATCCGCTCCCACCAGGGCCTCGACTTCACCTTGCTCGGGCGCCGGGGTCGCGCCTCGATGGCCAGCTTCGAGCCGAGCTCGGCCCGCACCGCGCCGGCCTTCGGGACGGGGATCCAGTAGGCGCCGTCGATCTTGTCGTCCGCCGCCGCCTTCCGCTCCTTCACGAGCTGGCCGAGGGTGTGCCGCTTGCCCTTCTCCTCGAGCACGCCCGTCATGCCCCGCGCGAAGGCGAAGCGGTAGTCGCCGTCCTCGTACTTGAGGATGGGGAACGGGTCCCGGGGCAGGTCCATCCCGCCCTCGACCCGCAGCGCGACGTCCTTGCCGTCACCCACCAGCACGGGCGACCGCGGCTTCACGAAGGCTCCGGCCTCGACCAGGGAGTCGCCCCACAGCAGGCGCAGCTCCACGCCCCAGTCCGTCTCGCCGGTGAGGTCCTCCGGCGCGCTCGAGTCGGTGGGGAAGTGGTGGACCCGGGGAGCGTGAGGCGCCGCGGGGGCGGGCGCCGCGGGGATGGTCGCGGGCGCGGCCGCGGGCGTCGGTGCGGCGGGGGCCGGGGCGGGCGCCATCCGGCTCGCCG
>DATIUR010000406.1:0-3954 GCA_035466675.1 Anaeromyxobacteraceae bacterium
AGGCCGAGGAGATCCGCTCCGCCGTCCAGGCCGTGGCGGGGCTGCGGCCGGTGGTGCGCTTCCAGCGGCCTCCCGGTCGCCCCGCCCCCGCGGTCGCCCCGGCCCCCGCGCCCCGGCCCGCCGCGGCCCCGCTCCGGACGCCCTGGCCGCCCCTGTCGCTCGGGACCGGCGCCCGGCCGCGGGTGGTCGGCATCGCGGCCTCGACCGGCGGGCCCGCCGCCCTGGCCAAGATCCTGGCGGGCCTTCCGGCCGGCTACGCCCTGCCCATCCTGGTGGTGCAGCACATCGCCCAGGGGTTCGAGCGCGGCCTGGCCCACTGGCTCGACCAGGAGTCTCCGCTCGAGGTCCGCATCGCGGTCCACGGCGAGCCCATCCGGCCGGGCACGGTCTACCTGGCGCCCGACGGCCTGCACCTCGGGGTGGCCCGCGAATGCGTCGATCTGACCGACGGCGCGCCGGTGCGGGGGTTCCGCCCCTCCGGGACCCGGCTGTTCGAGTCGCTGGCGCGCGAGTACGGAGGCGCCGCCGCCGGCGTGGTCCTGTCGGGCATGGGCGACGACGGGGCCGACGGGCTCAAGGCCATCCGGGAGCGGGGGGGATACACCGCCGCCCAGGGGCCGGTCAGCTCGGTCGTCTTCGGGATGCCGCGGGCCGCCATCGACCGCGGTGCCGCCGCGGTCACGCTCGAGCTGGAGGACATCGCGGGCGCGCTCGTCCGGCTGGCGCGCGGGCCGCGCAACCGGGGGGCTTCCGGGTCATGACCCCGGACCGCGGCCAGGACCTGGCCGAGGTCGGGCGGGCGCTCGCCGAGGCCTTCGGCCTCTACCTCTCCAGCGGGCTCGAGCGGGCGCTCCGGGACGGCCTCGCCTCTGCCGCCTCGGAGATGGGCGTCGAGCCCGCCAGCCTGGCCCTGCGCGTGGTGCAGCGGGACCCCGCCTCGCTCCACGCCCTGGTCGAGCACGCGGTCGTGCCGGAGACCTACTTCTGGCGCCACCCGGACCAGATCGCCGCGCTCGCCGCGGTGGCCTTCGGCGCGACCGGCCCGCTCGCGATCTGGTCGGCCGGGTGCTCGAGCGGCGAGGAGCCCTACAGCCTCGCCATCGCCCTGCTCGAGGCGGGCCGCGCGGGGCGGGGGGACCGGATCGTGGCGACGGACGTCTCCGATCGCCTGCTCGAGGCCGCGCGGCGGGGGAGCTACGGGCCCTGGTCGATCCGGCGGCTCCCCCGGGACCTCGCCGACCGCTGGGTGCCCGGCGCGGACGAGCGTCGCGTGGCCGACGAGGTCCGCGCCCCGGTGGAGTTCCGGCGCCACAACCTGGTGGCCGACGCCGCCCCGGGGCCGTTCGACGTGATCGTGTGCCGGAACGTGCTCATCTACTTCGAGGCGCTGGTGGCGGCCGAGGTGCTCTACCGGCTCGTGCAGGCGCTCCGCCCCGGGGGCCTGCTGGTGGTCGGGCCGGTGGAGCTCTCGCTCACCTCGCCGCTCGGCCTCGAGTGGGTGGACGAGGGCGGGGCGACGCTGCTGCGCAGGCCGCGGTGAGCCGCCCCGGGCGGCAGCCGTGCTTATGGCCGGCGGCAGCAGATCTGATTGGCGGCCGTCCCACGACGCGTCCTATCGTGGCGCCGAGAAGAGACGTCACTCGACGTGGAGGACAGAACGATGACGCACCCGGGACGCACCGCCACCGTCCGGAACCTCGTGGCTCCCGCCGAGGTGGTGGCCCTCGACGCCGCGGCGCCGATCCGCGACGCGGCCCAGGTCATGGCCGACCGCCAGATCGGCTCGGTGGCGGTCCGCGAGGGCGGGAAGCTGGTCGGCCTCGTGACGGAGCGGGACCTCGTGGCCACGGTGCTCGCGCGCGGGGGGGACGCGAGCCGCCCCATGCGCGAGGCGATGCGCCCCGGCCTGCCGCGGGTCAAGGCGGACGCGAGCGAGACGGAGTGCGCGGCGCTGATGCGCGATCACGCGACGCGCCACCTGCTGGTGGAAGACGGCGACGAGGTGGTGGGCGTCGTCTCCATGAGGGACGTCATCCAGTTCATGCTCCAGGAGAAGCAGTTCCTCATCGAGCAGCTCAGCTCGTACATCAGCGGGCGCTGAGCGAGGGCGGGGGATCGGCCCCGCGGTCTCCCGGCGGTCGCCATCCCGGCCGCCTCCGGGTCGCGCGGACGGCTCACTCTCCGTCGAGCACCTGGCGCACGCGGGCGAGCAAGAGCGAGCCGCTGTGGGGCTTCTGGAGCAGGTGCACGTTCGGCTCGAGGACGCCGCGGGCGGCGATCACGTCGTCCGTGTGGCCGGAGACGAACAGGATGCGCGCGTCGGGCCAGTGCCTCCGCACCGCGTCGGCGACCTGCCGGCCGTTCACGCCGGGCATGACCACGTCGGTGAGGAGCAGGTCCAGCGGGCCGCGGTGGCCTGCCAGCAGCTCCATCGCCTCGATCCCGTTCCCGGCCACCAGCACGTCGTATCCGCCGGACCGGAGCGCGCGGAGCGTGACGGCCCGCACGGCCGGGTCGTCCTCGACGAGCAGGACGGTCTCCCGCCCGGCGGCGGGCACCGTGCGGTCGGGCGTGGCCCGTTCCGCGGGTTGCGCCTCGGACCGAGGGAAGAGCACCTCGACCGTCGTGCCCGATCCGGGATGGCTCTCCACCCGGACGAAGCCGCCGCTCTGGCCCACGATCCCGTGGACGGCCGCCAGGCCGAGGCCGGTGCCCTGCCCGAAGGGCCTGGCGGAGAAGAACGGCTCGAAGAGATGCTCCTGGACCTCGGGCGCCATGCCGACGCCGGAATCCCCGACCGCCAGCCGCACGTAATCGCCCGGCCGGGCGTCCGGGTGGCGTGCGGCCTCCGTGTGGTCCACCCGCACGTTCGAGGTTTCGACCGTGAGCGTGCCTCCGTCCGGCATGGCGTCCCGGGCGTTCACCGCGAGGTCGAGGAGGATCTGGTCCACCTGCGCCGGATCGCAGCGCACGCTCCAGAGATCCGGCCCGAGGCGCACGGTGAGCACGATGTCCTCGCGGAGCAGCCGGCGCAGGAGCTTCTCGGCGTCGCGGACCAGCGCGTTGAGATCGAGCGGAACCGGCTCGATCACCTGGCGCCGCGCGAAGGCGAGGAGCTGGCGGGTGAGATCCCGCGCGCGTTCGCCGGCGGCGCGGATCTCCTGGACGTCCGCCAGGTCGGCGGTCCCCCGCGTCTCGAGGTCCGCCCTCAGGGCCTCCGCGCAGCTCAGCACGACCGTGAGCAGGTTGCTGAAGTCGTGAGCCACCCCGCCGGCGAGGCGCGCCACGCTCTCCAGCCGCCGGGACTCCGCGAGCTGCTGCTCGACACGGATCTCCCGGGTGACGTCGCGCTTGACCGCCACGTAGTTCCGGATGACGCCGGCGCCGTCCTTCACCGGCGCGATGACGGCGTCCTCGGTGAAGAGGTCGCCGGCCTTGGTCCGGTTGACGATCCGCCCGGTCCAGACCTGCCCTGCCGCGATGGTGGTCCACAGGCCCCGGTAGAACTCGCCGTCGTGCCGGTCGCTCTTGATCAGGTTCGCGTTGCGCCCGATCGCCTCGGAGGCCGAGTAGCCGGTGGTCCGCTCGTAGGCCGGGTTCACGTACTCGACCACCCCGTTCGCGTCGGTGATCACGATGCTGGCGGGCGTCTGCTCCACGGCCGCCGCCAGCCTGCGCAGCGCCATCTCGGCGTTGACGCGCTCGGTGACGTCCACGGTGGTCCCGGCGAAGCGGACGGCCTTTCGCACGCCGTCCACCTCGGCGAACCGCGTCTTCCCGTGGGCGGAGATCCGCCGCACGGTGCCGTCCGGGCGGAGGCAGCGGTACAGGTCCTCGTACGTCCCGTCGCCCTCCGGGTCCAGCGACCGCGCCAGGGCCCGCTTCAGGCTCTCGTGGTCGTCGGGGTGGACGAGCCGCAGGAACTCCTCGAAGGTCTGGGGGGTGTAGTCCTTC
>DATIUR010000407.1:0-4711 GCA_035466675.1 Anaeromyxobacteraceae bacterium
CGAGCGTGCCGCGGCCGAGGCGCGGCGCGGGACCGCGCTGCAGGCGCTGGCGCTGGAGCGTGATCGGGCGCTCCTGGTGCAGGAGCGCACCCTGCTCGCCGCGCTCCGCGACGAGGTGGCGCTCCGGCTGCCCGCGCCGGCGGGCGCCGACGTCCTGGCGCGCCTCGTGCCGGAGGTGCTGGCCGAGGTGGGCGAGGGCCCCTTCCGGCTGGTGGTCGATCCCGGCGAGGAGGAGGCCTGCCGCGAGATCCTGGCCCGCGAGCGGCCCGACCTCGTGGCGCGCGCGGAGATCGTGGCGGCCCGGACACCGCGGGGCGGCCTGGAGGGGATCTCGGGACGCCGGGTGCTGGACGACACGCTCCCCGCCCGGCTCGCGCGCGCCTGGCCGGCGCTCGAGGTGGAGCTGGCGGCCCTGCTCTTCGAGGAGACCTGAGTGGCCCGGCTCGACTTCGCCAACGCCCGGATCGGCGCACGCCGCGCCCGCCTGCTGGGCGACGCCGAGGTGCGGGAGCTGCTCGCCCGGCCCGATCTCGAGGCGCGCCTGGAGCTGCTGGGCCGACGCGGCATCGGCCCGCCCCGGCTCGACGAGATCGTCCGGGGACCCGACCCGCTCGGCGCCGTGGAGGCCGCGCTCCGGGTGGGCGTGCAGCGCGAGGGCGTCCGGATCCTCGCCGAGGCGGAGGGACGTCGCGTCCGCTCGCTCCTGGCCGCCTTCCTCGAGCTCGAGGCGCCGCGGGCGCTCAGGGCCGTGCTGCGCGGGATCGTGGCGGGCGCCCCCCTCGACGCCATCGTGGAGATGGCTCCCGCGACGCCGGAGCTGCCCCCCGCGCGGATCCGGGAGCTGGCGGCCTGCGGCACCGTGGAGGAGGTGGCGGGACGGCTCGAGTCCTGGGGCGGCGCGCTCGGCCCGGCGCTCCGCTCGGCCCTGGCGGAGAGGCGCGAGCGCGGGCTGCTCCCGGCCGAGGTGGCGCTCGAGCGGGCCGCGGTGGGCCGCGCCCGCGAGGCCTGCCGGCGGGCCGGCGAGGACGCGCGTCTGTTCCGGGCGCACCTGCGCGACCGGGTCGACGTCCGGAACGCGGAGACCCTGCTCGTGATGGCCGGGACGCCGGCCGTCCCGGAGCTGTTCGTGGCAGGCGGCGCCCGCATCGACTAGAAGGAGTTCCTGAGGCTCGGGGCGCTGCCGGCGGCGTCGCTCCGCGCCGGGCTGGGCGTCCGCTTCCCCGAGGCGGCCGGGGCGCTCTCGCGGCCCTGGGCGGCCGACCGGGCGCTGGAGCGGGCGCTCGTGGCGCCGCTCCGGCGGGAGGCGAGGGTCCGGCCGCTCTCCCTGGCCGTCCCGCTCGCCTACCTGGCCGAGCGGCGCGCCGAGGCGCGCATCGTCGCGATCACGCTGCGCGGCGCGGAGCTGGGGCTGCCCGCGGAGGAGATCCTGGAGATGGCGGAGGCCTGACGTGGCGGGACCCATGGGAGCGGGCGCGGCGGGCGCGAGAGAGGCGGTGGGAAGGCGCCGGCTCGCGGTGGTGGTGCGCCCCGGCGACGCGCTCGGCTTCCGGCTCGCCGGGGTGCGGGTGGAGGTCGCGCCGCCGGGCGGGGAGGCGGCGCTCTTCCGCACGCTCGTCGCCGAGCCGGAGCTCGGGGTCCTGGCGGTGGAGGAGGAGGTCCTGGCGGCGGCTTCGGCCCGGCTGCTCCGCCGGGCGCGGGAGCGCGGTCTCCCGGTGATCCTCCCGTTCGCCCTCCCGCGGAGGTGGTCGGAGGAGGGGCGGGGACGCGCCTACGTGGCGGCCCTCATCCGGCGTGCGGTGGGCTACGGCGTCAAGCTCGGCGGCGAGCCGGGCGGAAGGGAACGCGGACGGTGAGCGCGCGGGGCGAGATCGTCCGCCTGGCGGGCCCGACCGTGATGGCCCGGGGCCTGGCCGAGGCCGGGCTGAACGAGGTCGTCTGGGTCGGCGAGGAGCGGCTGCTGGGCGAGGTGATCCGGATCGAGGGCGACCTCGCCACCGTGCAGGTCTACGAGGAGACGTCGGGCCTCGCCCTGGGCGAGCCCGCCGAGGCGGCGGGGGAGCCGCTCGTGGCGGAGCTCGGGCCGGGCCTGCTCGGCCGGATCTTCGACGGGGTGCTGCGCCCCCTCGCCTCGCTGGCCGCCAAGCAGGGAGACTTCGTGGGCCGCGGGGTCCGCCTCCCCTCGCTCGACCGGGCGGTGCGGTACGACTTCCACCCGGAGGTCCGCCAGGGCGAGGAGGTCGCTCCGGGCGCGCGGGTGGGCGTGGCCCTCGGGCCGGACGGGGCCCAGCACCCGATCCTCGCCCCTCCCCGAAAGGCCGGCGTGGCCGCCGAGGTGCGCCCCGGCCCGGCCGCCGTGGACGACACGGTGATCCGCCTCGAGGGCGGCGGCACCGTGGCGCTCGCCCACCGGTGGCCGGTGCGGCGCCCCCGGCCGTTCCGGAAGCGTCTCGCCTCGGACGTCCCCTTCCTCACCGGCCAGCGCGTGCTCGACTGCTTCTTCCCGGTGGCGGCGGGCGGCACGGCCATGGTCCCCGGGGGCTTCGGCACCGGCAAGACCGTCCTCGAGCAGAGCCTGGCCAAGTACGCCGACGCCGACGTGGTCGTCTACGTCGGGTGCGGGGAGCGGGGCAACGAGATGGCGGAGGTGATCGACGAGTTTCCCCGCCTCGAGGACCCGCGCACGGGGCGGCCGCTCATGGAGCGGACCGTGCTGGTGGTGAACACCTCCAACATGCCGGTGGCCGCCCGCGAGGCGTCGATGTACACGGGCATCACCATCGCCGAGTACTTCCGCGACATGGGCCTGGCGGTGGCGCTGATGATCGACTCGACCTCGCGGTGGGCGGAGGCGCTCCGCGAGATCTCGGCCCGGCTCGAGGAGATGCCGGGCGAAGAGGGGTATCCCACCTACCTGGCCTCGCGCCTGGCCCGGTTCTACGAGCGGGCGGGGAGGGTCGAGACGCTCTCGGGCGCCGAGGGGACGGTCACGGTGGTGGGAGCGGTCTCGCCGCCGGGCGGCGACCTGTCCGAGCCGGTGACCCAGTGCTCCCTGCGAGCCACCGGGGCCCTCTGGGCGCTCTCCGCCGACCTGGCGCACCGCCGCCACTACCCCGCCATCGACTGGGGGATCAGCTTCTCCCTGGACGCCCGCCGGCTCGCCGCCTGGTTCGAGCGCGAGGCCGGGCTCGGGTTCGGCGGCCTGCGCGAGGAGGCGATGAAGCTCCTCCAGCGCGAGCGGGAGATCCTGGAGGTGGCGGAGCTGGTCGGGACCGAGTCCCTGCAGGACGCCGAGCGCCTCGTGCTCGAGTCGGCGCGCCTGCTGCGGGAGGGGTTCCTGCGGCAGAGCGCCTACGACCCGGCGGACGCCTCCTGCCCCCCGGCCAAGGCCTTCGAGATGCTTCGCCTCTTCCTCGACTTCCACGGGCGGGCCGCCTCGGCGGTGGGGCAGGGCGTGCCGCTCCGCTCGGTGCTCGACACCGGGCTGGGCCAGAGGCTCCTGCGCCTCGGCCAGGTCCCGGTGGACGAGGTCCCGCGCGCGGGCGAGGCGCTCCGGACCGAGATGGCCGAGGCCCTGGCGCGCCTCGAGGTGGAGTGAGCCATGGCCGTCGACCTCCTCACCCGCCGGATCCGGGGTGCGCAGGCCGTCTCCGGTCCGCTGCTCTTCCTCCAGGCCGTTCCCCGGGCCCGGCTGGGCGAGATGGTCCGCATCCGCGCGGGCGGCGAGGAGCGGAGCGGCCAGATCATCGAGCTGTCGGGCGATCGGGTGGCGGTCCAGGTGCTGGAGGAGACGCGCGGCCTCTCCCCCGCGCTGGCCGAGGTGGAGCTGACCGGCGAGGTGGCCACGCTGGGCGTCGCCCGCGCGCTCCTGGGCCGCGTGCTGGACGGGCTGGGCCGGCCGCGCGACGGCCTGCCTCCGCCGCTGGCCGAGGCGCGCCTGCCCATTCACGGCGCCGCCCTCAACGTGACCCGGCGCGAGAAGCCTTCGGACTTCATCGAGACCGGGATCTCCGCCATCGACGGCATGAACACGCTGGTGCGGGGCCAGAAGCTCCCCATCTTCTCCTGCGCCGGGCTGCCCGCCGGGAGGCTGGCGGCCCAGATCGTCTGCCAGGCGAGGGTGCGGACCGGCGAGCCGTTCGCGGTGGTCTTCGCGGCCATGGGCACGCCCTTCCGCGAGTACGACGAGTACCTGGAGGCGTTCCGCGCCGCGAACGTGCTCGACCGGACGGTGGTCTTCCTGAACCAGGCGGACGACCCGCCCATCGAGCGGCTCATGACCCCGCGCTGCGCGCTCACCTGCGCCGAGCACCTCGCCTACGCCCACGGCCATCACGTGCTCGTGGTCCTCACCGACGTCACGAGCTACTGCGAGGCGCTGCGCGAGGTGGCGCTGGCGCGCGAGGAGGTCCCCGGGCGCCGCGGGTACCCCGGCTACATGTACACGGACCTCGCCTCGATCTACGAGCGGGCGGGGCGGATCGTGGGGCGGCGCGGGTCGGTGACGCAGGTCCCCGTCCTGACCATGCCGGACGACGACCTCACCCATCCCATCCCCGATCTCTCCGGCTACATCACCGAGGGGCAGGTGGTGCTGTCGCGCGACCTCGACCGCAGGGGCGTCTACCCTCCGGTGGACGTGCTCCCCTCGCTCTCGCGCCTGATGGGCCTCGGGTCCGGCCCGGGGCGCACGCGGGACGACCACCGGCCGGTG
>DATIUR010000408.1:0-6497 GCA_035466675.1 Anaeromyxobacteraceae bacterium
GCGCCGGGGAGCGCAGCCGCCGGCGGGACAGGGACCCGCGGGGGGCGTTGCCCGCAGGCGCGGAGCGTTCGAGCGCGGGAGGTCTTCTTCGGTCGGGGATCGGACCGGCAGCGACGCCGGTCCAGCCGCTGCGATCCGGGCCGTAGCGGAGCGTGCTGGCAGGGCGTCGATGCCGGCGGGAGCGGACGGGAGCGGCGGCCGTACCCTGTCCTGCGAGTTGCGGAGCGCCGAGGGAAACGCTTCCCCCGCGGGGCCCGTGGGCGGACGCTTCGCTTCTGTGATCCCGAATCGAGCCGTTTAGGCCCGAGACGCGGCGAGCGATCGGGCTCGGGCGAGGCCTCCCGTCGTCAGCGGCGGACGCCGACGGTCACCGTCGCCGTGTCCGCCACGTAGGAGGCCGGATCGGCATCCACCCACGATCGCGACAGCTCCGCGTCGAGGTAGGTGCCCCGGCCCATCCCCAGCTCCATCCCGGCGCTCGCGATGCGCGCGTGCGCCAGGGCGCGGACGGGCTCCACCGGCTGCGAGAACCCGCCCGGCGGGCCGAAGCGCGCGGTCCAGGGCTCCCCCGCGGAGGCGGAGGCCGACGCCATCATGCCGCCCGAGGGGAGGTAGAGGACCTCGTCGGAGCGTTCGAGGGCGAATCCGGCCCGGAGGAAGCTCACGCTTCCCACGCGGACCTCCGCGGCGAGGCCGCCGCGAACGGCCTCGCCCGAGAAGAGGGGATCGTCGGCCCAGCGCCGGGTGTAGGCGCCGCGAACGCGGAAGGCCAGGCGGTCCGTCGGGCTGAGGCGCAGGACGGCGCGGGCTCCGGCCACCTGGCCGTTCCGGACGGAGTCGCCGTGGAAGGCGCGCCCCGCCGAGGCCGACAGGACGAGCGCCACCGGGTCCCGGGGCGAGAAGAGGACCACCGCCTCCGCCTCCGCCACGGCGCGGGAGAGGTCGGAGAACTGGACCTGGTGCGAGCCGTCGAGGCGGATGCCGCCGTAGAAGCTCCACCAGTCCCCGACGTCGCGGGCGAGGCCCGCGGAGGCCGTGGCCACGAGCGCCGCGCTCCCCACGTCGTCGGAGATGCCCGACACCCGCGCCGGGTTGGTGTCGTAGGCGGCCCCGGCCGAGGCGGACAGCTCGAGGCGGTTGCCGGGATCGGCCGAGGGGGCCGCGGCGGCGGCGAGCAGGAGGAGGGCGAGCATCGGCGCATGGTAGCGCCGGCGCCCCGCGGGGGCACCGACGAAAGCTCCGGCGGGAAGGGTGGCCGCGGCGGGTGGCCGGTGCTACCTCCCATGCGACATGGACCCCGCCAGCCCGCCCGGCCGCTCGCTCCTCCCCCGGGAGCACGGCGCCTGGGGTCAGCTCGCCATGCCGCTCCTGGCGGCGCTCGCCATCGGGAGCCCCAGTCCGGCCGCGCTCCTGCTCGCCGCGGCGGTGGTGCTCGCCTTCGTCGCGCACGAGCCGCTGCTGGTCCTGCTCGGGCAGCGCGGGCGCCGCGCGCGGGAGCAGGACGGCGCCCGGGCACGCCGCTGGCTCCTCCGGCTCGGCCTGGCGGCCGCCGCCACGGGTGCGGGGGCGCTCGCCCTCGCTCCCCACGAGGCCCGGGCGGCCGTCCTCCTCCCCGCGGTCCTCGGGGCGCTGGTCGGCCTGCTCGTGTGGCGCGGGCTCGAGACCACCACCGCCGGGGAGATCGCGGTGGCGTCGGCCCTCTCCTCGGCCGGCTTCGCGGTGGCCCGCGTCGGCGGCGCGTCGTTTCCGGCGGCGGCGTCGGCGCTCGCGACCTGGGTGCTCGCCTTCGCCGCCGCCATCCTGGCCGTCCAGGTGGTGCTCGTGCGGTCGCGCTCTCGCGGCGAGCGCGACCCCGGGCGACCCAACGCCATCCTGGCCGCCGCCATCGGGCTCGCCGCCTTCGGCCTGGTGGCGGCGGGACTGCCCGCCGTGGTCGGCTGGGCCACCGCGCCGCCGGTGGTCCTCTCCATCGCCGTCTGCCTCGGGCGCTTCTCGGCCCGGCGGCTGCGCCAGCTCGGGTGGGCCATCGTCGCCTCGACCGTCGTCACGCTCGTCATCCTGGTGGCCGGCCTCGCCTGACGGCGGGCTCCGCCATGAGTCCGCCGGGGGGCACGGGCGGGCCGCCGCAAGCTTGACTTGGGGACGGGGCGCGGGTCGGATGGGGGAAACCTCGACGGGAGAGCCGCCCGATGCCCGCGCGCCGCCTCGCCTTCCTCGCCGCCGTCACGGCCGCCTGCGCCTCGGCACCGGCGCGGCCTCCTCCGCCCCCACCTCCCGCTGCCGCCCCTCCCGCCGTCGCCCCTCCCGCCGTCGCCCCGGCTCCGGCCGCCCCCGCTCCCGCGCCGGCGACCGGCCTCGCCTTCTCGGTGGAGCCCCGCGACGCCAGGATCTCCGTCGACGGAGCGCCCCGCGGCACGGTGGCCGAGCTGGGCACGGGCGGGGTCCTGACCCTGCCGCCCGGCATCTACCAGGTGAGCCTGGCGAGCCCCGGCCACGTCACCTGGCGCGCCGAGGTCGCGGTGCGCTCGGCGGTGGAGCGGATCGAGGTGAAGCTCGTGAAGAAGCCCTGAGGGGTCCTTGGCCGATCGCCCTGCGCTGCCTTCCATCCGCGTGAAGCTGCCCAGCGAGGGCGAACGGGACTTCCTGCAGCGCTACGCACCCCGGATCGCTTCGCAGGGGCTGACCATCCCCACCGCGACCCTGCGGGCGGTGGGCTCGCGCATCCGCCTCACGCTGGAGCTCAAGAGCGGAGAGGTGGTGAGCGGCGAGGCGATGGTCGAGTCCCACGTGACGACCGGGTCGAAGCAGGCCCTGGTGGTCCGCTTCGTGGCGCTCGACGAGGGCAGCATCGTCTTCCCGTTCTCGCCGGCCGGCGGCGCCTCCCCGGAGATCCCGCCGGCGTCCACCGCCGCGCCCGCCCGGCCGGGGGCCAGGCCGCCCGCTCCGGTCGCTCCCCCGCCGCTCTCTCGCCCTCCCCCGCCGCTCTCTCCCCCTCCCCCGGCTCCCCCGCCCGACGCTCCCGCTCCCCCCGACCAGGCGGGCGATCAGCTCGAGGACCTGTTCGGGCCGGAGCACGTCGGGGCGCCGCCGCCCGCGCCGCGGGGGCGGAAGGGCCAGGAGGGCGGTGGAGCGCCGGAGGCGCCGGCGGCCGGCGACGAGGCGGACCGCCTCCCCGGTCCGCCCGCCTACCGCGAGGAGCCCGGCCCGCGAGCGGCCCGGCGGCGTGGCACGCTGCTCGCGGCGGTGGTCGTGGGGGTCGCCCTGGTCGTGGCGGGCGTGCTCGTGGCGGTGCGGGCGTTCCGGCAGACGAGCGCGGGCGCGCCGGCGCCGGCGAAGGAGCCGGTGGCGGCCCTGCTCGCCGCGGCCGACCGGGACATCGCGGCGGGGCGGCTCACCGGCAAGGAGGGAGCGCTCGGTCACCTCGCGGCGGCCCGCGCGCTCGCCCCCGCGGATCCGCGCGTGCGGGAACGGCTGAGGCTGCTCGCCGACACCCTGGAGGCCTTCGCGGCCCGGGCCCTCGACCGGGCCGACGCCCGCGAGGCGGCGGTCCACCTCGAGGCCGCCGAGGAGGCAGACCCGGGACGTCCGTCCCTGGCCGAGAAGCGGGCGCGGCTCGCGTCGCTCCCCGATCCCGACGCGCGCGGACGGTAGCGCGCTCGCCGGCGGCGCCGGGCCCGCTCCCGGCGAGCGGTCCCCGGGTCGCGGTTCTTTCCTTCGCCGTCGCGGGCGCTATGCTCGCGCCATGAGCCGACGACTCGCCATCGGGCTCGCCGTGGCCGCCGGCCTGCTCGGCTGCAAGGAGAAGCCGGCGCCCGCAGCCACCCCTCCGCCGGCCGCCGACCCCGCCACGGCCGAGACGGCCCGGGCGCTCGCCGCCATCGTCGCCTCCTGCGCCCAGGCGGTGGGCGAGGTCCAGGTGCGCCGCGTCGGGCAGACGGACTGGGAGCCGGCGGGGACGGGGTCGGTCTTCCGGGCCGGCGACGTGGTGCGCACCGGGCCCGGGGCGTTCGCCCGCGTGGAGTTCCTGGCGGGCGGAGGCCTCGAGGTCGAGGAGAACACGAGCCTGGTGGTGGACACCGCCCCCGCCCCGCCCGAGGTCGGGGCCCCGGCGGGAACGTCGGAGAGCCGCGTGTCGGTGGAGACGGGCGTGGTGCGCGGCTTCCTGCCCGCCGCCGGCACGGGGGAGGCCCCGCTCGGCATCGTCATCAAGACCTCCGAGGGCGAGGAGACGCGCATCGCAGCGCGCCCCGGCGAGAAGCGGGTCGCCTTCCGGCTGACCCGGGGGAAGGACGGCACCGAGGTGGCCGTGACCAAGGGCGAGGCGCGGGTCAAGGCCAAGGGCGCCGAGAAGGTGCTCCGCTCCGGGCAGGCGGTGGACGTGGCCGGGGGCGCCGTGGGGGAGGTGGTCCAGCTCCTCGACTTTCCGGCCAGCGTCGAGCCCGGCATCGACGCCCGCTTCCTCTGGAAGAAGGGCCTCGCCATCCACGTCGCCTGGAAGCCGGTGGAGGGCGCGACCGGATACCGCATCCAGATCGCGCGCGACCTGGCCTTCCAGGGGCTCGAGAAGAGCGAGGACCTGGCGGGCACCGAGGCGGCGTTCGAGCCGCGGGAGGAGGGCGTCTACGCCTGGCGGGTCGCCTCGCGCGACGCGAGCGGCCGCTACGGGGAGTACGGCTTCGCGCGCCGC
This sequence comes from Anaeromyxobacteraceae bacterium, assembly GCA_035466675.1. Lineage (GTDB taxonomy): Bacteria > Myxococcota > Myxococcia > Myxococcales > Anaeromyxobacteraceae > Anaeromyxobacter. Next base: position 4,688 of record DATIUR010000408.1, read on the forward strand.
ATCTACTGCGAGGGCGAGCCGCCGCGGGACCTGCTGGTCGGCCCCCTCGACGGGGCGGTGGTGAAGTACGCGGACACCCCCCCGCCCGTCGCCTTCACCTGGCAGTCGGCGGGCGACGCCGGCAGCTACCGGCTGGTGGTGGTCCGGGGGCGCGACCTGAGCGCCGAGCCGGCCGTGTCGAGGAGCACCCCCGAGCAGCGCCTCGAGATCGAGGGCCTGACGGCGGGCGAATACGTCTGGGGCGTGTACGTGGACGATCGCCGGCAGGCCGAGCCCATCTTCGTGCGCCCGCGCGTGCTGGTGGTCCAGAAGGTCGACAAGCCGAAGGTGAAGGTCCCCCGGACGATCAGCGAGTGGGGGAAGCAGTAGCCCGCCGGCCGGGCCGCCGGCGCGGCGCTACCGTTCCACGTCCACCGCCCGGCGGACGTCCACCGGGACCGCCATCCCCTCCCAGGTGGCCGTGCCCTTCACCTCGGAGTCGAACCGGCCCCGGCGGATGGCGTCGAGCAGGCCGCGCCCCGCGCCGAGCATGGAGATCTCCACCGGGAAGGCGACCACCGCCGTGCCTCCCGAGGGGAGCTTGCCGATCTCTCCCCTGGCCGCGGCGACCTTCCGCCCGGACAGCTGGAGCTCCCAGCCGATCGAGCCGGACGGCATCGGGAAGTCGTTCACGTTCTTCACCTCGAGCCGGACGTCCGCGGAGGCCTTGGTGGGGGAGAGGGAGCGGATCTTGATGCCCTCGATGGCGAACTCCGGCATGCGCGGCCCCTTGAACTTGCCGTCGTGCACGAGCGGCACCTCGGCCGGGCCCGCGGGCGTCGCCACCGAGGCGATCACCGCCAGCCGGTAGGCGACCTCCTCGTGCCGCACCATCTCGAAGGCGAAGCGCGGGACGTCGCGGAACCGGACCACCGCGTCGATCTGGACCGGGGCGGTGGCCAGGCCGGCCACCGCCACGCCTCCCGGGACCTCGCCCGCGGCGACGCGGTGGCCCATCACGTCGAGCTGCCAGCGGGCGCCGGAGAGCGTCACCGGGGCGTCGAGGGGGTTCTCCACCAGGCAGCCGAAGGCGAGCGAGGCGCCGCCGAGGTCGAGCGACCGGACGTCGGCCGACTGGAGCGTGAGCCGCGGCTTCGGGAACTCCGGGGCGGGCCGCTTCTTGGCGGTGGCGCAGCCGAGGGTCGCGGCCAGGGGGAGGAGGGCGAGGAGGAAAGCGCGTCGGGAGCGGGTCATGGCGGTCACCTGGGGATCATCCAAGCACGCCGGCGGGCGTGCGTCGAAGTTCGGGAACGTGCGTTCACGGAGCGGAAGGCGCGGCCCAGCCCAGCTCGGCCAGCCCCTCCTCGATGCACTCGGCCACCGCCCGGGGGTTGCGCGCGTCGGCGTCGCGGCGGATGGCCTTGGCCCACACCGCCCGCCCGGTCCGGCGCTCCACCAGGACGAGGTCCACGACGAAGGCGTCGCGCGCGAAGAACCCCCGCCGGGCGACGTCGAGCTCGGCGGCCGGCGGGAGGGCGGGCTCCGGGACGTCGTCCGGCCTTCCCGGCCCGGCCCACGGCTCCGCGCCCGGCGGCACGTCCCAGGGATCGGCTCCGGGCGCGACGGCCCAGGCGTCGCCCGCGGGCGCCTCCGGGCCCGGCGCCTGGCCCACTGCCTCGATCCAGCCATCCACCACGGGGGTATGAACGCCGCCGCCGCGAGGCGGGGGCCGCATCGCGGGCGCGACGCGCGGGGGGGCCGGCGCGCCCCGGGGGGCGAGGCGCGGCGGGGCGGGCACGGCGGAGGGGCCGCGGATCCTGGGGCCGGAGCC
>DATIUR010000409.1:0-13056 GCA_035466675.1 Anaeromyxobacteraceae bacterium
GGGTCGCCGGCCGCGAGATCGTGGTCCGGACCGCCCGGGGGGGCGAGCGGATGACGACCCTCGACGGCAAGGAGCGCGCGCTCGAGGCCGACGACCTCGTCATCGCCGACCGCGACCGGGGCAGTGCGCTCGCCGGCGTGATGGGCGGGGGCGACTCGGAGATCTCGAGGGAGACGACCCGGGTGCTGCTCGAGTCGGCCTGGTTCGAGCCCCGCGGCATCCGCCGGACCTCGCGGCGCCACGGCCTCAAGACCGAGGCCTCCTACCGGTTCGAGCGAGGCGCCGATCCGGGGATGGTGATCCCGGCCCTCGACCGGTGCGCGGGGCTCATCGCCGAGCTCGCGGGCGGGACGGTGCGCCGGGGGATCGTGGACGCGCACCCCCGGTCCGAGCGCGCCACCGAGGTCCGGCTCCGCTGGCGCCGCCCGGCGGAGATCCTGGGGCTGGAGGTGAGCCGCGACGAGGCACGCCGGATCCTGGCCGGCCTGGGGTTCGAGGAGCGGAAGGCCGACGCCGACGGGGCGACCTTCGCGGTGCCGAGCTGGCGCGTGGACGTGACGCTCGAGGAGGACCTCGTCGAGGAGATCGTCCGGACCCGCGGCTACGACGCCATCCCCGAGACGCTGCCCCGCAACGCCGCGGAGACCCCGGCCGAGCCCGTCGAGGCCCGGGCCACCGAGCGGATCCGCGCCGCCCTCGAGGGCATGGGCTTCGCCGAGGCCGTGAACTTCAGCTTCGTCGCGGAGAAGGATCTCGAGCCGTTCGGAGGATTCGCCGGGACGGGCGACGGGAAGGGCCGCGCGCCCGGGATCAGGCTCAAGAACCCCATCAGCGCCGACATGACGGTGATGCGGACGAGCCTGTTCCCCTCGCTCCTGCGGAACGCGGGGCTGAACCTGCGCCAGCGGGTGGCCGACGTCCGGCTCTACGAGATCGCCCGCGTCTACCACCCGAGCCCGCTCTTCGGGGAGCTGCACGACGAGCCCACCTCGGAATCCGTCCAGGTTGCAGGCGTGATCGTGGGGCGGCGTCACCCCCCGGGCTGGGCGGCGGAGCCGGAGCCGGCCGACTTCTACGACGCGAAGGCATCCGTGGCCGGCGTGCTGGAAGCCCTGGGCATCGACGGCGTGCGCTTCGAGCCGGGCGGGGAGGGAATGCACCCGCGCCATTCCGCGCGCCTCCTCGCCGCTCCCGGCGATGCGCATCCCGACGAGGTCCTGGGCGAGGTGGGGGAGATCGACCCCCGCGCCGCGGCCGCCTTCGAGCTGCCCCGCGGCGTGTTCGCCTTCCGGCTCTCGCTCGACGCGCTGGTGGACCGGGCCAGGCTCGTCCCGCAGTACCGGCCCATCCCGCGGTTTCCGGCCGTGCTCCGGGATCTCGCGGTGGTGGTGGCGGACGCCGTCCGGGCCGAGGACCTGCTCGCCCTGGTCCGCGAGGAGCGCCTGGTCGAGGAGGCCACCCTCTTCGACGTCTACACGGGCGCGCCCATCCCGGCGGGGAAGAAGAACGTCGCGCTCTCCATCCGGTACCGGGCGCCGGAGCGAACGCTCACCGATCCCGAGGTCGACGCCGCCCACGCCTCCATCGTGGGCCGTCTGGCCGCTCGCCTCGGCGCCCAGCTCAGGGGATGAGCGGTGGGCGAGGTCGGCAGGCCCGCCAAGGTCGCCCTCCTGCTCGCGCTGGCCGCCGCCTTCTCCTCCTGGAACCCGGTGGCCGCGCCCTTCGGGCTGGCGGTCGGCATCGCGGCGGCGGTGGCGTCCGCTCGCGCCGCCAGGGCGTCCGCGGGGAGGGGACGCCGCGTCGCGTCGGCGGCGCTGGTCCTCTCCGCGCTCGCCGCGGCCGCGAGCGCGGCGGTCCTCCTCGCTGCGGCCGGCGTCGGGCGGGGAGGGGAGGCGGGTCCCTCGCTGCCGCCGCCGAGATCCCCCGGCGAGGTGCGCCAGATCCTCGATCGGGCCGAGGCCGCGAGCGCGGAGGCGCGCGCCCGGGCCCGGCGGGAGCTCGAGGACGTCGAGGGCGCGCCGGGCGGGCGGGGGGCGGGCGAGGAGCCGCCGGCCCGCCGCTAGGCCCGGAGTTTGACAGCCGCGCCGGAATCAGCTAACGAATCCAATACTTAAGCCTGTCGGGGGCCAACACCGTGACCAAGGCCGACATCATCGAGAGCGTCTACGAGAAGGTGGGCTTCTCCAAGAAGGAGGCCGCGGAGATCGTCGAGATGGTCTTCGACACCATCAAGGAGACCCTCGAGCGCGGCGAGAAGATCAAGATCTCCGGCTTCGGGAACTTCATCGTCCGCGACAAGAAGTCGCGCGTGGGGCGAAACCCGCAGACGGGCGAGGAGATCGAGATCTCCGCTCGGCGCGTGCTCACCTTCCGGCCGAGCCAGGTCCTGAAGAACTCGCTCAACGCCCCGGCGCAGCCCCCCGCGGGGGGGCCGGGCGCCCCCTGACCCTGCCGCTGGCCTCCCGCACCGGACGCCGTCAGCGGCCGTTGCCCTCCTCGCCCAGCAGGCGGTAGAGCGTCTTCCGGTCGATCCCGAGGATCTCGGCGGCGCGCGTCTTGTTGCCCCCGGTGCCGCGCAGCACCTCCCAGGCGTAGCGGCGCTCCATCTCGGCGAGCGTAGGCAGGGCGCCCTCGCGGGCCACGGTGGCCGCGATCGGCGCCGGTGTCGGGCGCGGGGCCGGGGTCGTCCGCGGGGCCGGTGCGGGGGTCGGCGCGTCCGCGCCGCCGGCCGAGAGGGCGGCGATGACCGTGGGCGGCAGGTGCTCGGGCAGGACCACCGGTGCGAGGGACACCGCGCGGGCGATGGCGCTCTCCATCTCGCGCAGGTTTCCCGGCCAGCCGTAGGCGACGAGCGCCTGCAGGGCGGCGGGGGAGATCTCGGCGCGCCCCCCGGGCGCGTGCCGCGCGGCGAAGTGCCGGGCGAGGTGCGGGATGTCCTCCCGGCGCTCCCGCAGGGGCGGCACGGCGAGCGCCACCACGTCGAGCCGGTAGAGCAGGTCCTCGCGGAAGCGCCCTCTCCGCGCCAGCGCGCGGAGGTCCTCGTCCGAGGCCGCGACCAGCCGGAAGTCGAGCGGGGCACGTCCGGCGGAGCCATCGGGCCGAAGCCCCTCCTCGAGCGCGCGCAGGAGGCGTTCCTGGCCGCGGCGCCCGAGGCGGGCGACCGCCTCGAGGTAGAGGGTGCCGCCCCGGGCCGCGTGGAGCAGGCCATCGCGGGAGGCCGCTCCCGGCGCCGCCGGCTCGCCGAAGAGCCGCGCCTCGAGCGCCTCCTCGGGCGTCGCGCAGTCGACCGGGACGAACGGTCCGGCCGCCCGCGGGGAGGCGGCGTGGATGGCCCGGGCCAGGAGCTCGCGGCCGGTGCTGCGCTCGCCGAGGAGGAGCACCGTGGCCTCGGTGGCCGCCACCCGCGCCGCGGTCTTGTAGAGGTCCAGCATGGCCGGGCAGCCGCCCACGGGCCCCGGCGGATCCGGGACCGCGGTCTCCGGGGCGCGGGCCGGGCGCCCCCCCGGCGCTCGGCGACGGCGGAGCGCCCGCCGCGCCGCGAGCGCCAGCCCCTCGGTGCCCACGCTGGCGGGGAGGTAGTCGAACGCGCCGCCGCGCACCGCCTCCATGGCTGCCGCGGCCGATGCCTCCGAGGCCACCACCAGCACCTGCGTCTCCGGCGCGCTCTGCCGGCATCCGAGGACCAGCTCGAGCGCGTCCCCGTCACCCGACACGACCACCAGGTCGGGCGGAGCGCCGGCGGAGATGCGCATCAACGCGTCGGCGGCGGAGGGGGCGTGCTCCAGGGATGCCTCGCCGGCCAGCCCCGCCGCCATCCGCGAGGCCACCTCCCCCACCACCAGGATCCGCGTCCGGCCCACTTTCCATCCACCCCTCGAGCGACCCTACCCGGAACGAGATCGGTGTGCGTATACCGCGTCCAAGGGGCGTCCGGGTAGCCAAGGCTACGACACCGCTGCGGGCGGAATGTGACGGCGCGAGGACCGCGGCCCCGCTAGCCTTTCGCGGTGCGGCACCGAGTGGCGAGGCTCGCCGACCTGCCGGAGGCGGGCGGATACCGGGTGGTGGTGGCCGGGCGCGAGGTGGCCCTGTTCCGCCGGGGCGAGCGGGTCCACGCGCTGGAGGGCGTCTGCCCCCACCGGGCGGGGCTCCTGGCCTACGGCGAGCGGCGCGGCGGCGTCGCCTACTGCCCGCTGCATGCCTGGGGCTTCGACCTCGACACCGGCCGGTGCACGGACCCCGGGAGCGTGACGATCGACACCTTTCCGGTGGAGGTCGAGGGCGGGGAGGTCTGGATCGAGCTATAAAGCCGCGCATGGGCACCATCGACTACGGCGACTCCCGCCCCATGCGGCTCGACGTGGAGTTCACCTTCGCCGCGGCCCACCGCCTTCCGCGCTACGAGGGGCCGTGCTCCCGGGTGCACGGGCACAACTACCGCTTCCTGGTCGCCGTCGAGGGGGAGGTCGATCCGAGGACCGGCATGATCGCCGACTTCGGCGCCATCAAGGACGTGGTGCGCGAGCAGGTGCTCGCCCGCGTGGACCACCGGAACCTGAACGACCTGCTCGAGAACCCCACCGCGGAGAACATCGCCCGCTGGATCTGGGAGGCGCTCGAGGCGCGCCTCCCGGGCCTGGCCGAGGTCAGGCTCTTCGAGATCCCCGACTCCTGCGTGACCTACCGGGGGCCGCGTGGCCGCTAGGAAGCGGCCGGGCCGCGGGGGCCGCAGGAGCGTGGCGGCCGCGGTCGAGGCGTTCCTCGACGCCCTCGACCTGCCCCCCGCCGTGCGGGCCGGCGGCGACCTCCGGGGCACCCCCGGGCGCGTCGCCGAGGCGTGGCTCGGCGACCTCCTGGACGGCTACCGCCAGGACCCGTCCCGGATCCTGGGGGAGGCGACGGCCTCGCCCAGCCGCGACCTGGTGGCGGTGACCGGGATCGACTTCCACTCGGTCTGCCCCCACCACCTGCTCCCGTCGCGCGGCGTCGCGCACGTGGCCTACCTGCCGGGCGGGCGGGTGGTCGGCTTCGGGCAGATCGTGCGGCTGGTGGACGCGCTGGCGCACCGGCTGGTGCTCGAGGAGGACCTGGCCGCCCAGGTGGCGGAGTCGCTGGTGCGCCACGCGGGAGCCCGCGGCGCGGCCTGCCTGCTCGAGGCGGAGCAGCTGTGCGTGACCGTGCGGGGGGCGCGCCGCCCCCGCGCGCGAACCCATGCCGAGGCCTTCGCCGGGACCATGGCGCGCGACGGGGCCGCCCGGCGCCGGTTCCTCTCGCTCCTGGGGCGGACCGGTCGAGCCGCGAGGAGGGGACCATGACCACCGCTGGGCCAGCCGCCATCGTCACCGGGGGCGGGCGCGGCATCGGCGCCGCCATCGCACGGGCCCTCACCGCCCGCGGCGTGCGGGTGACCGTCTTCGCCCGGTCCACCGCCCAGATCGACCGGCTGGTGTCGGAGGGCGGGGCGGCGCTGGCGGTGGCGGGCGACGTTCGCCGCGAGGAGCACGTGGCGCGGCTGGTGGCCATCCACGAGGAATCCTTCGGCCGCTGCGACCTGCTCGTGAACAACGCTGGCGTGATCGAGCGGGGCCTCGTCGAGGAGATGTCGCCGGAGGCCTGGCGCGAGGTGCTCGACGTGAACCTGACCGGCGCCTTCCTGTGCGCGCGCGCGGTGGTGCCGGGGATGAAGCGCCGGCGGCGCGGGCGGATCGTGAACGTCGCCTCGATCTCGGGCACCGTCGGGACCGAGCGGGCCAGCGCCTACAACGCCTCGAAGTGGGGGCTCATCGGGCTCACCAAGTGCCTGGCCGAGGAGCTGCGCCCCCACGGGATCCAGTGCCTGTCGGTGTCGCCCGGCAGCGTGGACACCGAGATGCTGGCCAAGACCCCCTTCCGCCCCGAGATGCAGCCGGACGACGTGGCGGGCGTGGTGGTCTGGGCGGCGCTCGAGGCGCCCGACGCGGTCACCGGCGCCAACCTCGAGGTCTACGGGTGAGGGATCCGGCCGCGCGCGCCCGGGAGGAGATCGCGCGGGTGTTCCCCGCCGGCCGCGTCGTCTCCGATCCGGAGAGGCTCGCCGACTACGGCCGCGACGAGTCGGACCTGGGGACCTTCCCGCCCGAGATGTGCGTGATGGTCGAGTCGGCGGCGGAGATCCGGGAGCTGTTCGCCGTCGCCTCGCGCCACCGGGTGCCGCTCGTCCCGGTGGCGGCGCGCACCGGGAAGTCGGGCGGCGTGCTGGCGCTCCACGGCGGGATCGCCGTCTCGCTCGAGCGGATGAACCGCATCCTGGAGATCTCGCCGGAGGACCTGGTGGCCCGGGTGGAGCCCGGCGTCGTCACCGGCCGGCTGCAGGAGGAGGTGGAGAGGCACGGGCTCTTCTACCCCCCCGATCCGAACTCGCTCGAGAGCTGCACCATCGGCGGCAACGTGGCGGAGAACGCCGGCGGCCCGCGGGCCCTCAAGTACGGGGTGACCCGGGACTACGTGCTCGGTCTCACCGCCGTGCTGCCCACCGGCGAGATCGTCCGGACCGGGAAGCGTTCCATCAAGGGGGTGGCCGGCTACGATCTCACGGCGCTCCTGGTGGGGAGCGAGGGGACGCTCGGCATCGTCTCCGAGGTCACGCTGAAGCTCCTGCCGCGCCCGCGGCACGTGGCCACGGCCCTGGTGGTCTTCGCCTCGGTCTCCGACGCGGCGCGGGCGGTGACCCGGGTCCTCACCGGGGGGATGCTCCCGCGCTGTCTGGAGCTGCTCGACGACGTCGCCATCGCGGCGGCGGCCCGCTCCTCGCCCTACCGCTTCCCGGACGGGGCAGGCGCGGCGCTGCTCGTCGAGGCGGACGGCAACGGCGAGGAGGAGGTCTTCTCCGAGATCGCCCGCATCGCCGAGGCGGTGAAGGCCGACGCGCGCGGGGAGGTGATCCTGGCCCAGAACGAGTCGCAGCGCCGGGAGATCTGGCAGACCCGCCGGACGCTGTCCGTCAACCTGAAATCGCTCCACCCCCTCAAGCTCTCCGAGGACGTGGCGGTGCCCCGCTCGCGAATCCCGGAGATGGTGGAGCGGGCCAAGGCGATCGGCCGGGCTCGCGGCCTGACCGTCGCCACCTACGGCCACGCCGGGGACGGGAACCTCCACTGCAACGTCCTCTTCGACCGCCCGGAGGAGCGGCCGGCGGTGGACCAGGCGGTGGCGGAGATCCTCCGGGCGGCGGTGGACCTGGGCGGGACCATCACGGGGGAGCACGGGGTGGGGTACGCCAAGCGCGACTTCCTCGAGTACGAGCAGGGGGCGGAGGTCGTGGCCCTCCAGCGGCGGCTCAAGGCGCTCTTCGATCCCCTCGGGATCCTCAATCCGGGCAAGATCTTCCCGGGGGCGCCGCCCGGCGGGGCCTGATACCGGACGGCCGCGGTCCACGATAGCCGAGTCGTTCCGCCGAGTTAACCGGGTGGTGCGCTTGACAAAGCGCAAGAGCGTGCGGCATACATTCAGCCCCTTTTCCGGTTCACCCTCCATCGCGTTCCAGGATGGGCCGCCTCCCCCGCACGCGGCTCCCCACCCCGCATCGCCTCACGGTCACATCGCCAAGCCTCATCCCCAAGGAGACGAAGGGCAATCATGTCCACGCAAGCTTCCGCGGCCAAGGCCAAGGTCGAGAAGGTCGAAACCGTCACCATCCGCTTCGTCGGCGACTCGGGCGACGGCATGCAGCTCACCGGCACCGAGTTCGGCAAGGCGACCGCGCTGACCGGCAACGACCTGGCCACCTTCCCGGACTACCCGGCCGAGATCCGCGCCCCGGCCGGCTCCCTGGCCGGCGTGTCGGGCTTCCAGGTCCACTTCGGGTCGCGCGAGATCCACACGCCCGGCGACGCGCCGGACGTGCTCGTGGCCATGAACCCGGCGGCCCTGAAGACGAACCTGCCGGACCTCAAGCCCGGCGGCATGCTCATCGTGAACACGGGCGCCTTCACCGAGCAAAATCTCGAGAAGGCGGCCTACAAGTCGAACCCGCTCGCCGATCCCGCCCTGAAGAGCACGTACAGGGTCTTCGCGGTCGACATGAACAAGCTGACCGAGAGCGCGCTGGAAGGCTCCGGCCTGTCGAGCAAGGAGATCGCCCGCTGCAAGAACTACTTCGCGCTGGGGCTCATGTACTGGCTCTACTCGAAGCCGATGGAGCCGCAGGTCGAGTCGATCGCGGCCAAGTTCGCCAAGAAGCCCGAGTTCGCCGAGGCGAACACCAAGGTGTTCAAGGCCGGCCACGCCTACGGAGAGACCTCGGAGGTCTTCTTCCAGCGCTACGACGTGCCGCCCTCCACGCTCGCTCCCGGCACCTACCGCAACGTCACCGGGAACTTCGCCACCGCGCTCGGCCTGGCCACGGTCGCCCGGATCACCGGCAAGCAGGTGTTCCTGGGGAGCTACCCCATCACGCCGGCCACCGAGATCCTCCAGGAGTCCTCCTACTTCAAGGAGCACGGCCTGGTGACCTTCCAGGCCGAGGACGAGATCGCCGGCATCGGCTCGGCCATCGGCGCCTCCTTCGGCGGCGCGCTCGGATGCACCACCACCTCCGGCCCGGGCCTGGCGCTCAAGTCGGAGATGATGGGCCTGGCGGTGATCATGGAGTTGCCGCTCGTCGTCGTGAACGTGCAGCGCGGCGGGCCCTCCACCGGGATGCCCACCAAGACCGAGCAGGCGGACCTCCTCATGGCGCTCTTCGGACGTCACGGCGAGGCCCCCATGCCGGTCATCGCCGCGCAGAGCCCGTCCGACTGCTTCTGGACCGCGATCGAGGCCATGCGGATCGCGGTGAAGTGGATGACGCCGGTGCTGATGCTGACCGACGGCTACCTGGGCCAGGGCTCGGAGCCGTTCCGGGTCCCGGCCGTCTCCGAGCTGCCGAAGCTCGAGGTGAACTACCAGACCGGCCCGAACTACGCCGACGGCACGCAGTACATGCCCTACCTGCGCGACGCCAAGCTGATCCGGCCCTGGGCCATCCCGGGCACGGCGGGGCTCGAGCACCGCGTGGGCGGCCTGGAGAAGGACTCGCTCAGCGGCATGGTCTCGTACGACGGCATGAACCACGAGAAGATGGTGAAGACCCGCGCCCAGAAGATCCGGAACGTGATCGAGGACGTGCCGGACGTCGAGGTGTTCGGGGAGAAGACGGGCGACCTGCTCCTCGTGTCGTGGGGCGGCGCCTTCGGAGCCGTGCGCGGCGCGGCGGAGGACCTGCAGGCCAGGGGGAAGAGGGTCTCCCACGTGCACCTGCGCTGGCTCAACCCGCTCCCGAAGAACCTGGGCGAGGTGCTGAGGAGCTTCAAGAAGGTTCTCGTGCCCGAGGTGAACGACGGGCAGCTCGCCTTCTACCTGCGCGGCAAGTTCCCGGGCGTCGATCCGCTCCAGTACAACCGGATCAACGGCAAGCCCATCAAGATCTTCGAGCTGGTGGGGAAGGTCCTCGAGGCCCTCTAGGCCCGCCGGAAAGGACGGACACGAACATGACCACGAACACGAACACCGCCCCGGCCGCCTACACCAAGAAGGACTTCGAGTCCGGGGTCGACCCCCGCTGGTGCCCCGGCTGCGGCGACTTCTCCATCATCAACCAGGTCCAGAAGGCCCTCCCGAACGTCGGCGTGAAGCGCGAGAACATCGTCTTCGTGTCGGGCATCGGGTGCAGCTCCCGCTTCCCGTACTACATGAACAACTACGGGATGCACACCCTGCACGGGCGCGCGCCCAGCTTCGCCTCCGGCCTCAAGGTGTCGCGGCCCGAGCTGATGGTCTGGGTGGTCACCGGCGACGGCGACGCGCTGGCCATCGGCGGGAACCACTTCATCCACGCCATGCGGAGGAACCTCGACATCAAGGTGCTGATGTTCAACAACCGCATCTACGGCCTCACCAAGGGCCAGGTCTCCCCGACCTCGATCCTGGGCCAGAAGACCAAGACCACCCCGCACGGCTCCCCCGACTACCCGTTCAACCCGCCCGCCCTGGCCCTCGGCTCCGGCGCGACCTTCGTGGCCCGCTCCATCGACGTCGAGGGCGCGCATCTGGGGGCGGTCATCAAGGCGGCCGCCGAGCACAGGGGCTCCACCTACGTCGAGGTCTTCCAGAACTGCCCGGTGTTCAACGACGGGGCCTACGCCTTCCTGACCGAGAAGTCGGTGAAGGCGGACGCCCTCCTCCGGATGGAGCAGGGCAAGCCCCTCCTCTTCGGCAAGGACATGAAGAAGGGGATCCGCTTCAACGCCAGGACGGCGGAGCTCGAGGTGGTGACCGTCGGGCAGGACGGCGTCACCGAGGCCGACATCCTCGTCCACGACGCCAGGCGCGAGGACCCGACCATCGCCTTCATGCTGGCGAACCTCTCGGTCAAGCCCGGGTTCCCCACCCCCATCGGAGTGTTCCGCGACGTGCGGCGGCCCACCGGCGAGGAGCTCACCTGGCAGCTCATCGAGGGGACGAAGAAGAAGGGCGTGGCCTCCCTCGAGAAGCTCCTGGCCGGCAGCGACACCTGGACCATCGGCTGAGCAGGGCGCGCCTTCCCTCCGCGCGCTCCTCCGGGGCCGGCGCTCCTTCGCGGGCGCCGGCCCTTCGTCATCTTTCGCTTGCCGCGGCTTCTCGCCGCGGCTTGATCTCGGTCCAGATCGCTTCTGGAGATCTGGTGTAGGTAGGCGCCTCCGTCCCGGGCGGGGCCCCGACTCCCCGCTCAATCCCCAGGAGCCTCGAGAAATGACCACCCCCGCGACCGCGGCGCCCCCGAAGAAGGAGAAGGAGAAGAAGTTCCGGGGCGTCGTGGTGATCGACCGCGAGAACTGCAAGGGCTGCGCTTTCTGCGTCGAGTTCTGCCCGCTCGACGCGCTGGAGCTGGAGAAGGGCTTCAACGCCAAGGGCTACCACCCGCCCTTCCTCTCGCGCCCGGAGAAGTGCAACGGCTGCGACATGTGCGGGCTCATGTGCCCGGACTTCGCCATCTACGGCTTCCGCGAGAAGCTCGATCAGGCGGCCTGAGGAGCGAGCCCATGTCCAACGCGAACTCCTCCGGCGTCCTCACCGGCAGCCACTACCTGGACGGCGACCACGCGTGCAGCGAGGGCGCCATCGCCGCCGGCTGCCGCTTCTCGGCGGGATACCCCATCACGCCCTCCACCGAGGTGGTGGAGCGGCTCGCGGCGCGCTTCCCCCACGTGGGCGGCCGCTTCCTCCAGTTCGAGGACGAGCTGGCCGCGTCGATCGCCGTGCTCGGCGCCGCCTGGGGCGACGCGAAGGCGGTCACGGTCACCTCCGGTCCCGGCTTCTCCCTGATGATGGAGCACGTCGGGCTGGCGGCCATCACCGAGACGCCCGTGGTCTTCATCGACGTGCAGCGCGCCGGCCCCTCCACGGGCCTCCCCACGCAGCCGGCCCAGGGCGACATGATGCAGGCGCGCTTCGGCTCGCACGGCGACTACCGGCTCATCGCGCTCTGCCCGAACTCCCCCCAGGAGTGCTTCGATCTCACCCTGGAGGCCTTCAACCTGGCCGAGGAGTACCGCGTCCCGGTCCTGGTCATGCTGGACGAGGTGGTGGGCCACATGACGGAGAAGGTGGTCATCCCGCCCGCCGAGGATCTCCGGGTGGTGAACCGCCGGTACACGGCGAAGAAGCCGGGCGAGTTCCGGCTGTTCGAGCCGGCGGAGGGGAGCCTGGTCCCCGAGATGGTGAAGGCGGGCGACGGGTACAACGTCCACGTCACCGGCCTCACCCACGACGAGCGCGGCTACCCGGCCATGAACGTGCGCGCGCACGAGAAGATGCAGCGGCGGCTGATGGACAAGATCGTCCTCAACGCCGACAAGATCGTGCGGTACGAGGCGAAGGACCTGGAGGGGGCCGAGGTGGTGGTGGTCTCCTACGGCATCACCTCGCGCGTGGCCGAGAAGGCCATGCAGGCCGCGCGCGAGAAGGGCGTGAAGGTGGGATCGTTCCGCCTCATCACCGCCTGGCCGTTCCCGGAGAAGGAGATCCTGCAGCTCTCCGGCAAGGTCAAGGCGTTCGTCGTCCCGGAGCTGAACCTCGGCCAGATGGTGCTCGAGGTGCAGCGCGTGGCGGAGGGGCGCTGCCGCACCGTCCCGGTCCCGCACGTGGGCGGAACGGTCCACGACCCCGACACGATCCTGAAGGCGATCCTGGAGGCCGTCCGATGAGCGCCGTGGTCCCCGCGAACCCCGTCCACAAGTACCTGCGCCTGGAGCGCATGCCGTCCATCTGGTGCCCGGGCTGCGGCATCGGCACGACGGTCAACTGCTTCGCCCGCGCGCTCGACCAGTCCGGCTTCGACCTCGAGAAGGTCGCGATCGTGTCGGGCATCGGCTGCACCGGCCGCGTGGCCGGGTACATGAAGCTCGACTCGTTCCACACCACCCACGGCCGCGCCATCCCCTTCGCCACCGGCCTGGCCCTGGCCCGCCCGGATCTCAAGGTGGTGGTCTACTCCGGCGACGGCGACCTGACCGCCATCGGCGGGAACCACTTCATCCACGCCGCCCGCCGCAACGCCGACCTGCTGGTGGTGCTGGTGAACAACTTCACCTACGGCATGACGGGCGGCCAGGTGACCCCCACCACCTTCCGCCCGGCGGTGGCCTCCACCACGCCCTACGGCGCCTTCGAGGAGACCTTCAACCTGCCCATGCTGGCCGACTCCTGCGGGGCGGTCTACGTGGCGCGCTGGACGGCCTACCACGTCCGCCAGCTGGCCAAGTCGATGAGCGAGGCGCTCCAGAAGCGGGGCTTCCGCTTCATCGAGATCCTCGCCCCCTGCCCGACGCTCTACCTGCGCCGGAACAAGCTGGGCGAGGGCCTCGACGAGATGAAGTACTACCAGGAGCACAGCGAGGTGAAGAACGGCCTCGACACGCGCGAGGTCGCCCTCGACTACCGCAAGAAGATCGTGGTCGGGAAGTTCGTCGACCGCGAGCGCCCCACCCTGGAGGACGCCATGGAGGCGCGCATGCGCGAGGCGCTCGGCGCGAAGTACGTCCCCTACGTCTCCCCCGGCCT
>DATIUR010000410.1:0-11325 GCA_035466675.1 Anaeromyxobacteraceae bacterium
ACCAACATCCGGAAGCGCCGCTTCGGAAAGCAGGCCGAGGGCGACCGGGACGCCGAGACCAAGAGCTAGCGGGACGACTCGCAGAGGGGGAGGAGGTCGAAAGCCATGGCGCGCATCGTGGTGGACCCCATCACCCGGATCGAGGGGCACTTGCGCATCGAGGCGGTGGTCGAGAACGGCCGCGTCACCGAGGCCTACAGCTCCGGAACGATGGTGCGCGGGTTCGAGAAGGTCCTCGAGGGGCGCGACCCGCGAGACGCCTGGGCCGTGACCGAGCGCGCCTGCGGCGTGTGCACCACCGTCCACGCGCTGGCGAGCGTGCGCACCGTCGAGGACGCGCTCGGGATCTCGGTGCCGAAGAACGCCGAGCTGGTCCGCAACCTCATGTTCTGCGCCCAGTACCTCCAGGACCACGTGGTCCACTTCTATCACCTGCACGCCCTGGACTGGGTCGACGTGGTGAGCGCGCTGTCGGCCAGCCCCGCCGAGACCTCGCGGCTGGCCCAGTCGATCTCGTCCTGGCCCAAGAGCTCGCCCGGCTACTTCTCCGACCTGCAGAAGCGGCTCAAGGGCTTCGTCGAGACGGGGCAGCTCGGGATCTTCGCCAACGGGTACTGGGGCCATCCGGCCTACAAGCTTCCGCCGGAGGCGAACCTGATGGCGGTGGCCCACTACCTCGAGGCGCTCGAGTGGCAGAAGGAGATGGTGAAGGTCCACGCCATCTTCGGGGGGAAGAACCCGCACCCCAACTACCTGGTGGGCGGCGCGCCCTGCTCGTTCAACCTGGACGAGGTGGCCGCCATCAACACCGAGCGGCTCGCCCACGTGTCGAAGCTCTTCGACGACGCCATGGCCTTCGTCGAGCAGGTCTACATCCCCGACCTGATGGCGGTGGCCGGCTTCTACAAGGACTGGGCGGCCGTGGGGGGCGGCCTCCCCAACTACCTCGCCTACGGCGACCTGCCGACCCGCGGCTACAACGAGCCCGCCTCCTTCAAGTTCCCGCGGGGCGCCATCCTCGGACGCAACCTCAACGAGGTCCACGAGGTGAACGGCCGCGACGCCGAGGAGATCAAGGAGTACATCGCCCACTCCTGGTACTCGTACTCGAAGGGGGATCAGGCCGGGCTCCACCCCTTCCAGGGAGAGACGGAGTTCAACTACACGGGACCCAAGCCTCCCTACGAGCAGCTCGACGTCTCGGGCAAGTACTCGTGGCTCAAGACCCCGCGCTGGAAGGAGCACGCCATGGAGGTGGGCCCGCTGGCCCGCATGCTGGTGGCCTTCGCCCGGGGGAGCACCGACGCCAAGGAGGTCGTGACCGAGGCCCTGGGGCGCCTCGGCGTCCCGGTGACCGCGCTCTTCTCGACGCTCGGGCGCACCGCCGCGCGGGGGCTCGAGACGAGGCTCGTGGCCCGCTGGGCCAAGGAGTTCCTCGGCGAGCTGATCGGCAACGTCAAGTCCGGGAACACCAAGACCTTCGTGGGCGACAGGTGGGACCCCTCCACCTGGCCGGCCGCGGCGGAAGGGGTCGGCCTGACCGAGGCGCCGCGAGGAGCGCTGGCGCACTGGGTCCGAATCAAGGACGGCAAGATCGCCAGCTACCAGCTGGTGGTGCCGAGCACCTGGAACGCCTCGCCCCGTGACGCCAAGGGAGCGCGGTCGGCCTACGAGGAGTCGCTCATCGGCACGCCGGTGGCCAAGTCCGATCAGCCCGTGGAGATCCTGCGCACCGTCCACTCCTTCGACCCGTGCATCGCCTGCGCCGTGCACCTGTACGACCCGGAGGGAAGGCACCTGCACCGGGTGGCCTTCTACTAGCAGGAGGCGCCATGCCCAGCGCTGATGTCGTCGGCTACCGGCGGGTCCTGGTCTGGGAGTACCCGGTCCTTCTCTACCACTGGATCAACTTCGCCTGCGTCGCGGTCCTCGCCACGACCGGATACCTCATCGGCACGCCGATCGCCCTGGCCGCCTCCGGAGAGGCCTACCAGCAGTACTGGTTCGGAACCGTGCGCCTGGCCCACTTCATCGCCGCCTTCGTCTTCTTCTTCAACCTCCTGATCCGCCTCTACTGGGGGTTCGTCGGCAACCGATACGCGCGCCTGCGCGGCTGGCTCCCGGTCGGGAGCGAGCGATGGCGCGAGATCGGCGACGTGCTGCGGGTGGACGTCCTGCAGGCCAGGGTCGAGCGGCCCATCTCGCTCGGCCACAACGCGCTGGCCGCTCCCGTCTACCTGCTCGTCTTCCTCGCGTCCCTGTTCCAGGCCGCGACCGGCTTCGCCCTCTACTCCGGCATGAGCCACTCCTACGTGCCCCGGCTGTTCGCCTGGGTGGTCCCGCTCATGGGAGGCGACTTCGCCGTCCGGCAGTGGCACCACGCGGCCATGTGGCTCTTCGTGGTCTTCGCCATCGTCCACGTCTACCTGGTCTTCTACCACGACTACGTGGAGGGTCGCGGGACGGTCTCCTCCATGGCGAGCGGCTGGAAGTTCGAGAGGGAGGATGCCCCCCGATAGAGCACGTTCCACGACCCCGCGCCGCGATGGCCGGCGGTCCGGGATGCGCTCCAGCGGCCGCGGCGGGACGCTGGTCCTCGGCATCGGCAACGTCCTCATGGGGGACGAGGGCGTCGGGGTGGAGGTGATTCGCCGCCTCCAGGACCTGGCCCTGCCCCAGGGCGTGGAGTGCCTCGACGGCGGAACGGGAAGCTTCACGCTGCTCGAGCCGATGGGGCGGGCGGAACGGATCGTCCTCGTGGACGCGGCCACCGGCCAGGAGGCGCCCGGAACCATCCGCCGGCTGACGCCCCGCTTCTCCCGCGACTACCCGCGGTCGCTCACCGCACACGACATCGGTCTCAAGGACCTGCTGGACGCCTTCCACCTCCTGGGCGACCCGCCCGAGGTCGTGCTCTTCGCCATCTCGGTCCGGTCCCCTGAAGAGCCGAAGCTCGAGCTCTCCGCGCCGGTCGCCGCCGCTGCGGCCGAGGCGGTTCGCCTCGTCCTGCGAGAGGTCTCAGGGACGAGGGCGGGCACCCGCGTTCCCCGGCGTACCGGGCGCTCGAGGTGAGCGAGGCCCCATCACGGGCCGGAGAGTGTCTTCACCGCGACGACGCGCCGTCGCCGTCCTTCGTGGGTCCCTGCATCGACCTACCCACGCGGCGCTCCGGGCCCGCCGCTCACCCCTTCCGGATCACCTTGGCGCTCGGTATCGACGAGGTGATGGGGAGGGTGTTGATGCTCCGCGCGCCCAGGCGGGCGAGCTGGTAGCGCACCATGGCCAGGGGCTTCTCCGGGTCGTCGGCGTCCACCTGGATGTTGTACTCGGTGTACTCCCGGCCCTTGTTGGCGGTGGGCTCGTCGCCGAACAGGTTGTTGCGGGAGAGGTACTGCTCCACCTCGCCCGCCAGCGCGTTCGGGACGTTGAAGAGGAGCATCACCTTGTTCTCGGCGTGCGTGGCCCCGTGGAGGTTGAGCAGGAACATCTCCAGGAGCTCCCGCTTCTCCGGGTCCTTCGCCACCGACGGGTTCGTGTAGACGCTGGTCTGCGAGCGCATCACCGTCTCCACCACGGTGAGCCCGTAGCTGCGGATGGCCCCGCCGGTCTGCGAGATCTCGAGGCCCAGGTCCACCGCGCCGTTCTTCACCTTCGACTCGGTCTTCCCCCACGACTCGTAGACCAGGATCCCCTTCTCGAGGCGGGGCGGCGTCTTGTACTTCTGCACCGAGAAGGCGGCGAACGGCCCGGAGAGGCCGACCGCGGCGAGCTTGCGCTGGACCCAGTCGAGGGCCAGGTAGGGCATCTCCGAGGCGACGCGGACGAGCGGCCGGCGCGGGGCCAGGTCCCGCAGGAACTCCTCGGTGGTGGCGAAGGAGGGGTCGGCGGTGATCCCGACGATCTGCACCTCGCCGCGGTTCAGGGTCATGGCGCGCTCGAGGCGGATGTCGACGCCGTACTCGATCTTCATCTCGAGCATGCGCTCCTGCATCCAGTCGTCGCCGGCGATGGCCACGTCCAGCTCGCCGATCTCGAGCTGCGAGCCGAACTCCTGCGGCCGCCCGTCCCAGCCGAAGAGGAAGTTGTTGGAGGTGAACCGGGTCGGGCCTCCCTTGTCGTAGCCGGTGGTCCGGAAGCCGGCGGCGGCCAGGAGGTCCGCGAGGTTCCCGCCTCGGTTCGCCGCCGCCAGCGAGCCGGCCGGCATGCCGATCTTGAGCCTGGGTCGTTCCATGGAGCTCACTCCGGGAGCAGGGTCAGCGCTCGAGCCCGTCGCCCTCCACGGGCTCGAGCGTTCCGTCGGCGGCGATGCGCCGGTAGTAGCAGGACCGGTGGGGGGAGCCGTCCGGCCGCCTGGCGTGGCAGGCGCCCTTCCCCTTCGGCGTCACCAGGAAGACGAGCGAGTTCTGCTCGCAGTTGATGCGGATCTCCTCGACCGCGAGCAGGTCGCCCGAGGTGAGGCCCTTCTTCCACAGCTCGTTCCGGCTCCGGCTCCAGTACGTGGCGTGGCCGCTGCGCCGCGTCTCCTCGAACGCCTCGCGGTTCACGAAGGCGAGGATGAGCACCTCGCGCGTGCGGGCGTCCTGCGTCACCACGGGAACGAGGGAGCGGCCGTCGGGGCCGAAGTCGAGCTGCAGATCGCGCGCGTCTTCCTTCGACATGGTGGCTACCGCTTTCGGGCGAGGGAACGGAGGGACACCTTATAGGCCGAAACCGCGGCGCGCGACCAGGGAGGAAAGCGAACGTTTGCCTGGCTCGGAAGTGCTCCTCCCACTTCACGCTGGGAGGGGGCATCGCGTACCCTGGAGTCCGGAAGGGGGACCGTGGGCCAGGAACGCGTCGTCGAGCTCGAGCGCGAGAACGAGCGCCTCCGGCGCGAGGTGGAGCGTCTCCGGGCGCAGCTGGCCACCCCCGCCGGCGGGCTCGTGGGAGACCTCGAGACCGTCATCCACGGGCTGCCGCTCCTCGTCTTCCTCTTCGACGCCGAGGATCGATACCTCGACTACCGGGCCGGGCGAGCCGCCGATCTGTACGCCCCGCCGGAGTCGTTCCTGGGCCGGCGGATCGACGAGGTGATGCCCGAGCCGCTGGGGGGACGGTTCCGCGCGGCCATGGCCCGCGCCCGCACCGAACGCACGGAGGAGCTGGTCGAGTACTCCCTCGACACGCCCTCGGGATCCCACCGGTTCGAGGCGCGGATCGTGTCGCTCGCGAGGGGGCGCGTGGCGATCCTCGTCACCGACGTCACCGACCACTGGCGCACCGAGGAGGCGCTGCGCGCGAGCGAGGAGCGGTTCCGGGCGCTCACCGAGCGGGCCACCGACGTCCTCGTCCTGCTCGACGCCGAGGGCCGGGTCGTGCACTGGAGCACCGGTGCGACCGAGGCGCTCGGCTGGACCGCGGAGGAGAGACTGGCGCGCCCGGGGATGGAGATCGTCCACCCGGACGACGCCGAAGCCGCCGGACGGACCCTCGAGGGGCTGGCCCGCTCCCCGGGTGCGGTCGTTCCCGTGGTGCTGCGGGCCCGCCACCGCGACGGCTCCTGGCGAACCCTGGACGCCGTCAGCCGCAGCCTGCTCCACGTCCCGGCCGTGCGGGGCATCGTCGTGAACGCGCGCGACGTCACCCATCAGCGGCAGCTCGAGCAGCAGGTCCAGGCCTCGCAGCGGCTGGAGAGCATCGGGCGCCTCGCCGGCGGCGTGGCCCACGACTTCAACAACCTGCTCACCGTGATCCTGAGCTGCGCCGAGGCGCTCGGCCACGACCTGGGCGAGGGCCACCCGAGCGCGGAGGACGTCCGGGAGATCCGCGGCGCCGGCGAGCGGGCCCGCGACCTCACCCGCCAGCTCCTGGCCTTCGCGCGGCGCCAGGTGATCGCCCCGGTGGTGCTCGACCTGAACGCGCTCCTGCGCGACTCCGAGAAGCTGCTCCGCCGCGTGCTGGGCGAGGACGTGGACATCGCGGTGGAGCTCAGCCCGGACCTGTGGCCGGTGAGGTGCGACCCGGCCCAGATCCAGCAGGTGATCCTGAACCTGGCGGTGAACGCCCGGGACGCCATGCCCCGCGGCGGGAAGCTCACCATCGAGACCGCCAACCTGGTGCTCGACGAGACGTACGCGGCCACCCACCAGGGCATCGTGCCCGGACCGCACGTCCTGGTGGCCGTGAGCGACTCGGGCGAGGGCATGACGCCGGAGGCCCGGGCGCACCTCTTCGAGCCGTTCTTCACCACCAAGCCCGCCGGCCACGGCACCGGCCTCGGGCTCGCCACCGTCTACGGGATCGTGCGGCAGAGCGGCGGGCACGTCTGGGTCTACAGCGAGCCGGGCCGGGGCACGACGTTCAAGGTCTACTTCCCCCGCACGGAGCCCGGGCTCCCGGCAGCCGCGCCCGCGCCCCGCCCGGTGCGCAGCGCCGGGGGCGACGAGACGGTGCTGGTGGTGGAGGACGACCCCCGCGTCCGCGAGGTGACGGTCAAGGCGCTTCGCGGCGCCGGCTACCGCGTGCTGGCCGCGGGCGACGGCCGCGAGGCGCTGGCGGTCGCCGCCGCGTCCGAGGTTCCCGTCGACCTCCTCGTCACCGACGTGGTGATGCCCGAGCTCTCCGGGAAGCAGGTGGCCGAGGAGCTCGGCGCGCGCATGCCCGGGCTGCGCGTCCTCTTCGTCTCCGGTTACACGCAGAACACCATCGTGCACCACGGCGTCCTCGACGCCGGGGTGGAGTTCCTGGCGAAGCCCTTCACGCCCACCGCCCTGCTGGCCCGCGTCCGCGAGGTCCTCGAGCGCGGGTGACGGCCCCCCCTACCTCGGCTTCTCGCCCCCGTCCGGCCCGTAGAAGAGGACCCAGGTGAAGAAGTCCTCGGTGAACCGCTCGAACCGGTGGCGCTCGCCGGCCGCCGCGAAGAGGAGGTCGCCCGGGCCGAAGGCGAAGCGCTGGGCCCCGTTCACGTAGACCCCCCGGCCCTGCACCACCAGGTAGACCTCGTCGCGCGCGTGCGGGCGCTGCGCGTCCCGGCCGCGCGGGGCGTACATCTCGACCTGCAGCGAGCCGTGCCGGAAGGCGGTGAAGAACCGCTTGCCGCCCCTCCGCGGAAGCCTGCGCATCGCCTCGGCCGCGGCCACCTGGCGCGCGGCGTCGAAGATCGGGGCGTCCTCCATAGGGGGTCCCTCCGGCCCCGGAGGATAACCCGGCGGGCACCGGACCCGGGGCACTTGCCCTCGACTTTCCGGCCCGGGCGCGCTAGAAATCCGCGTCCCCGCCACAGCGATTGGCTCGGGTCCGAGCGGGAAAGGTTCCCTCTCGAACATGGAAAGAAGCGTTCAGATGGCAAGTGGTACCGTGAAGTGGTTCAACGACGCGAAGGGCTTCGGCTTCATCACCCAGGACGGCGGGGGGGAGGACGTGTTCGTCCACCACACCGCGATCGCCGCGGAGGGCTTCCGCTCGCTGCAGGAGGGGCAGAAGGTGGAGTTCGAGGTGAAGAAGGGGCCGAAGGGGCTCCAGGCCGCCAACGTTCGCGCCGTGTAGTCAGCGCGAACCCGCGACGGGAGCGAGGCCCGGCCCCAGGCCGGGCCTTTCCTTTTCCCGGGTGGCGGGCGCCAGGCTCGCCGCCGAGAGCAGGACGAGCGCGATCCAGAGCCCGTCCGCCAGGGCCAGGTGGACGAGCTGCAGCCCGACCGGCGCGGCCAGGATCACGTTCACCGCCCCGGCCGCAATCTGGACCGCCACCAGGCCGACGACGGTCGAGGCGAGGGCGCTCACGGAGGGGTCGGGCCGCGCCCGCACGGCCGCGCGCGCGGCCAGGAGCGCCACCGCCCCGGCGGCCACCGCCGCGAACGGGTGGAGGACGCGCAGGCGGAGGAGCACGGTGGCCTCGCCCTCGAGCCGGAGGCCCTCCGCGAAGTGCACCTCCGGGAAGAGGGTGTCGCCCAGCGCCGCCACGGCCCCGGTCACCCCGGCCAGGAGCAGCGCGGCGAGGGCCGCGACCAGCAGCCCGCCCGCGGCGCCCCGGCCCCGCGGATCGAGCCCGACCGGCCGGTCGGCCGCGAAGGCGGCCACCGCCAGCGATCCGAGCAGGAGGAAGGTGTTGACGTGGTGGACCGCCATGACCCAGCCGCGCGCGGCGGAGGTGTCGCGGGCCACGAGACCGAAGAGGACCAGGCCCGCTCCCACCGCCGCCTCCGCCAGCATGAAGGCGAGCGCCGCCACCGAGGCGGCCCGGGTCGGGTGGCCGCGGGGAAAGGCGCGGAAGGCCCAGACGAGGAGCGCCACCGCCAGGAGGAGCGCGATCCCGCTCGTGGCGCGGTGCAGGAACTCGATCACGGTCTCGGCCGCGGGAGAGCGCGGGACCACCTCCCCGCGGCAGGTGGGCCAGTGCCGCCCGCACCCGGCCCCCGAGCCGGTGGCGCGCACGAAGGCGCCCCAGAGCACCACCAGCACGTCGTAGCCGAGGACGATCCAGGCGAACCGGGCGAACGCTCTCATGGCAGGCCTAGAAATCACCCCCGCCCGCCGGGCGCAACGCCCCCGGCGCGGGCCTCCGCCTCCCGGGCCGCCTCCCGCCCGCGCCGGACGTCCACGCGCCCGAGCAGGAGGGCGCCCAGGGCGAAGAAGACGATCAGGGCCAGGATGGCGGGCCGGCTCGACCCGGTGGCCGCCAGGACCAGGCCGAAGAGGAGCGAGCCCATGGCCCCGCCGAACCGGTCGAACACCGCGTAGATGCCGAACATCTCGCCGGCCTTGTGGCGCGGGACCAGCGTCGCGAAGAGCGAGCGGGAGAGGGCCTGCGAGCCGCCCTGCACCGTCGCCACCAGGAAGGCGAGCAGGAAGAAGTCGTCGGCGGTCCGCATCCGGAACCCGAACACGGTGATGGCGGCGTAGACGGCCAGCGCGAGCAGGATGGCCCGCTTCGGGCCGATCCGGCCGGCCAGCATGCCGAAGGCGAAGGCGAACGGCACCCCCACGAGCTGGACCATCAGGATGGCGGCGATGAGCGAGGGCTGGGGGATGCCCAGCTCGTCGCCGAAGGCGGTGGCCATCCGGATGATGGTGTTGATGGCGTCGTTGTAGACGACGAAGGCGAGGAGCAGCCAGGCGGCGTCCGGGTGCCGCCGCAGCTCGCGCAGCGTGCGTCCGAGCCGCCGGAGCGCCGCCCGGGCGGCGCCCGCCCCGGCCTCCCCGGGCTCGAGCCGGGCCGCCGGCTCCGGGACGCGCCGCAGGAGCGGAAGGGAGAAGAGGGCCCACCAGGCGGCCGCGGAGAGGAAGGCGGCCCGGGTGGCCGCGGGACGGTCGGGAAGCCCGAACCAGGCCGGGCTCTGGATGGCGGCCAGGTCGAGCGCGAGCAGGAGGCCGCCCCCCAGGTAGCCGAGCGCGAACCCCGCCGTGGAGACCCGGTCCACCTCCTCGGGGGCGGCGATCGACGGCAGGAGGGCGTTGTAGAAGGCGAGCGTGGCGGTGATGCCGACGTTCCCGAGGACGAAGAGCGCGGCCGCCAGGACCCACTCCCCCTCGCGGACGAGGGCCATTGCCGCGGTGGCCGCCACGCCCAGGACCAGGAAGGCGGCGAGCAGGCGCTTCTTCGCGGCCCGCACGTCCGCCACCGCGCCCAGGAACGGGCCGGCCATCCCGATCAGCACCACCGCCAGCGAGGTGGCGATGGCGAAGCGGGAGCGGGCGACCGCGGGCGGGAGGCCGCTTGCCGCGTAGGAGACGAAGAAGAGCGGGAAGACCTGGACCACCGTGGTCATGAAGACCGAGTTCGCCCAGTCGTAGAGCGCCCAGGCCCGAAGCTCGGGCCGGTGCAGGCCCAGCCGCTCGAGCCAGCCCGTCGCCACGGATCAGCCGTTCCCCGGGCCCGGGCCGCCCCCCGCCGCCCCGCGCCTCGCCTCCTCCCAGAGGCGCTCCAGCTCCTGGTACGACCTCGGGAAGTCGGCCTGGAACCGCAGGTACACGGGGATGGGATACCGGACGCCCCCGGCGTGCGTGCCCTCGAGCCCCTTCACCACGCGCTCGCCCATCGAGAAGGGGAAGGTGAAGGCCATCTCGTCGTCCGCGGTGAGCCCGAAGATCCGGTCGCCGTAGCAGGGCAGCACCATCTGCGGCTCGCCGGTCTGCCGGGAGCGGATCACGATGTCGGCGCAGTCGCCACGGCCGGTCGACTCCATCCGGAAGGAGCCGCCCTTCTCCCACAGGACCGCGTTCACCAGCCGCAGGACCTGGGCCGAGTTCCCGTACACGAGCACGGTGTCCGGGACGAAGTCGATCCGGCCGAGGGGCCCCGCCACCACGAAGGCGAACTCCCCCTCGCCGTACCTCGGCAGCGCCTCCTCGAACCTCGCCCCCGCCTCGCGGCAGGAGGCGTACATGCCGTCGGCGAGGGCGCCGGAGGTGTAGTAGGCGTTGCGCGGCTCGAACCCGAAGGCCGCCTTGGCGATGGGGCAGGAGAGGTCCTCGCCCGAGAAGGCCAGCGTCCAGCCGTACCGGCGCGCCAGGCCGACCGCCTGGCAGATGGCCACCTTCACGCCGAGCTGGGCGGCCGGCCGCTTCGCCTTCGGCGGCACCGGCTCGCCCGGGCGGAGGGACTTCAGGGCCACCGGAAAGGTCGCCACCCGCAGGTGCTTCTCGAGGTGTCCGTTCAGCGCGGCCGCGTCCATGGGCTTCCTCCTCGCTCGGGGTCGCGCGAGCCTACGGCGAAGCGGCACGGGTTGCCACGGCCCCCGTGAACGGAGCGCACGGACCCGGCGGAGGGGCCGGGACGCCTCGCCGGGCGAGGCGGGATTCCCCGTGACGGCGGGGGCTTGGCAGCCGAAGCTCGGCGCGGCGGGTGGCACGCGGCATGTAGACGCCCCCTCCCGAGGGCCGTCGCGGCGCACCGCCTCGGGAGGGAGCCATGTACGGAAGACACCGCCCCGGACCGTTCCTCGCGGTCCTCACCGCGCTCGCCTTCGGCTGCGCCACCGTGCGCGTGCCGGTGGGCGAGCTGGGCCAGCCCGCTCCCCTCTCGCGCGGCGCCGTGGCCGAGCCGGCGGTCGAACTGTGGCTCGAGAGCGGCGAGAGCGTCTCCCCGGCGGAGGCCGAGCAGGCCTTCCTCGAGGCCCGGACGGCGCTCGGCTCGGCGCTGTCCGGGAAGTCCACCGGGGCCGAGGAGTCCGACTACGTGCTCTACGTCCGCGAGCGGGCGGTGGTGCGCACGGCCTCGCGCCGGACCAGCCAGTCGCTCGCCGTGGCCGGCATCGCGGTGGCCGCGGTGGCGGTGGTGGTGGTGGCCGTGCTCGCCATCGCGGGCGGAAAGGGCGGCGGCTCCGGCCCCAGGATCCGCGGCCCCTCCGC
>DATIUR010000411.1:0-9942 GCA_035466675.1 Anaeromyxobacteraceae bacterium
CAACCCCGAGGCGTGGAAGTGGTACCACCGCGTCATCGGCAAGGGCCGCTGCCCCATCATGGACACCTGGTGGCAGACCGAGACCGGCATGTTCCAGATCACGCCGGTGCCGTCGCTGCCCCTCAAGCCCGGCTCGGGCGCCAAGCCCTTCTTCGGGCAGCGGGCCCAGATCCTCGACGACCACGGCAACCCGGTCCCCGATGGCGAGGAGGGCTTCCTCGTGCTCGAGCGGCCCTGGCCCGCCATGATGACCACCATCTTCAAGGACCCCGAGCGCTACGTGAAGCAGTACTGGTCGAAGTACCCGGGCAAGTACATGGCGGGCGACTCGGCCAAGCGCGACAAGGACGGCTACTTCTGGGTCATCGGCCGGACCGACGACGTCATCAAGGTGTCCGGCTACCGGCTCGGCACCGCCGAGATCGAGAGCGCGCTGGTGGCCCACCCGGCCGTGGCCGAGGCGGCCGTGATCGGCCTGCCGCACGAGGTGAAGGGGCAGGCCATCCACTGCTACTGCCTCCTCCGGCAGGGCCACAGGGCGGGCGACGAGCTGGCCGACACGCTCAGGGGCCACGTGGCCACGGCCCTCGGCCCCATCGTCCGTCCGGAGAAGGTGAGCTTCGTCGACGCGCTGCCCAAGACCCGCTCCGGGAAGATCATGCGGCGGGTGCTCAAGGCGCGGGCCCTGGGCCTCCCGGAGGGCGACGTCTCGACGCTGGAGGAATAGCGTCCCGTCCGGCCGAGACGGACCTCCTCATGCTCCAGCTGACGAAGCACGCTCCCATCCCCGATCCGGCTTCGGCCGGCCCGGTGGCGGAGCCGTCGGCGAGGGAGGCGCGCGAGCCGGTGCGGGAGGACCTGGCCTCGGTCCGGCCGGACGACCTGCGCGAGGTCGCCCCGGCGGTGGACTCCCTGCTGGCGCGCCTGGCCGAACCCGGGCGGCGCGCCTCCGCGCGCCGCGCCCTGTTCGGCCTCCTGGACGGGGTGCGGCGCCGCTCCTTCACGGCCCGGCTCACCCCGGAGGCGGTGAAGCCCTGGGTGGATCTGGTCCTGCGCGTGCTCCGGGAGGTGGACTACACCTTCGGCGACCTCCTGCGCTCACGGGAGGAGACCGATCCCCGCACCGTCGCCCTGCGCGTGCTCGGCCCGGAAGCCGGCGAGACGACCGTGGCCGACCTGGCCCGCCGGACGCGCGCCATCGCGCGCGGCCTGCTGGCGCTCGTCCGCGGCGACGCGGAGGCCCGGGTGGCCATCCTGTCGGAGAACGGCCCGGAGGCGGCCCTGTGCGACCTGGCCTGCCTGTCGAACGGGATCGTCGACCTGCCCCTCCCGGCGAACGCGGTGGCCGAGCAGGTCGTCACCATGCTGCGCCACTCGGGGGCCCGGGTCCTTCTCGCCTCCGACGAGGAGCAGATCTCCAAGGTGCTCCCGGCGCTCCCCTCGCTCCCCGACCTCCGGGCGGTCGTGGCGTTCTCGGCACCCGCGGCGGAGCGGAACGGCCTCCTCTCGCTCGAGCAGATGGTGGCCCAGGCCGGCGAGTTCGACGACGCGGCCCGCGCCGCCCGCGCCGCGAAGGTGAAGGCGGGCGACGTGGCGACCCTCATGTACACCTCGGGCACCACCGGCACGCCCAAGGGCATCCTGTTCACCCACGGAAACGTCGTCTCGAAGCGGTTCTGCCGGGGGTTCGCGCTTCCGGAGGTGGGCGAGGGAGACGTCTTCCTGAGCTACCTGCCCCTCTACCACACGTTCGGCCGCTTCCTGGAGCTGTGCGGCACCCTGTACTGGGGCGCCACCTACGTGTTCGCGCGGTCCACCTCGCCGGCGTCGCTGCTCGAGGACTTCAAGACGGTGAAGCCCACCGCCTTCATCTCCGTCCCGAAGAAGTGGATGGAGCTGCACGAGGCGGCCGTGTGGGAGGCCGGCTCGGACGACCCGGACGACCTGGCCCCCCACCTGCGCGCCATCACCGGCGGGCGGCTCCGGCACGGCATCTCGGCGGCCGGCTACCTCGATCCCGACGTCTTCCGCGCCTTCCACGCGGCCGGCACGGAGCTGTGCTCGGGCTATGGCATGACCGAGGCGACGGGCGGCATCACCATGACGCCGCCCGGCGAATACGTGTACGGCTCGGTCGGCAAGCCGCTCCCGGGGGTCGAGTGCCGCCGCGCGCCGGACGGCGAGCTGCTGGTCCGGGGTCCGTACCTCTCCCCCGGCTACCACCGGCCCGGCCCGGACGACCAGGGCGTGGACGGGGACGGGTGGTTCGGCACCGGGGACCTCTTCTCCGTCGACTCCGCCGGACACTTCCACATCACCGGACGCAAGAAGGAGATCTACAAGAACCGCCAGGGCCAGACCATCGCGCCGCAGCGCATCGAGAACCTCTTCCGCGACTTCGAGGCGGTCTCGCAGGCCTTCCTGGTGGGCGATCACCGGGAGTACAACACCCTGCTGATCTGGCCGAACCAGGCCTCGGAGAGCGTGGCGGGCAGGACGCCGGAGCAGGTGGCGGAGCTGCTCTCCTCGCTGGTGGCCAGCGCCAACCGGTTCCTCGCGCCCTTCGAGCGCGTGGTGGCGTTCCACGTGCTGCCGCGCGCGCTCGACGAGGCGCACGGGGAGCTGACCCACAAGCTCACCTTCAAGCGCGAGCTGGTGGAGCGCAACTGGGCGGAGGCCATCGACCGGATGTACGAGCAGAAGCACCTGGCCTTCTCCCTGGACGGGACCTTCTTCCGCATCCCGAACTGGGTGCTTCGCGAGATGGGCGTGCTCCAGCACGAGGTCTCGCTCGAGGAAGGGTGGCTTCGCGCCGGCGAGCGCCGCCTGCCCGTGGGGGGCGTGGCGGAGGCGTCCGGATCGACGAGGGTGGGGGACCTCGCCTACGCGTCGGCCGGGGCGGTGGTGGATCTCGGGGCGCTCCTCTCCCGTCCCTCCCTGTGGGTGGGGAACGAGTCCCTCCGCGCCTTCGTGGGCGACGGGGCGTTCGTCGCGCTGGCCTCGCGCCGGCGCAAGGGGGGGGACGACCTCCGGATCGACGGGCGCTGGTGGTCGCCGCCCGCGCCCCACCGCCTGGCGGAGCTGCTCCAGGCGGTCGAGACCGCGGAGCCGACCCTGCGCACCCTCCACGCGGCCGGCGAGCTGCTCCGCGCCGCGCGGCCCGAGGCGCTCCGGGGCCTGACGCACCTCCACGCCGGCCTGGGCGCGTCCGGGGCGGAGCACGCCGGGCTCTGTCGCGCCCTCCTTCGCCGGGCGGCCGACTCGCCGGACGAGGAGGTGCGGCGCCGGGCCTTCCGGCTCCTCCTGCCGGACGAGGAGCCGGGCGAGGCGCTGGAGACGCTGCGGACCTTCCTCGACCGGATGGGGCCTGGCGCGGTCCGGGACGAGGACCTGGCCGACGTGGGCGAGCGGGGCCTCGGGGAGGCGCAGATGCGCGTCCTGCTCGATCACCTCGCCTCGCCCGGGGCCTTCTTCTCGCTGGGCGGCGCCTCCGACCGGCGCCTGCTCGTCGGGGCGATGCGGCTCGCCGCCGCGACCGGCATCGCGAACCCGGCCTGGTTCGTCCCGGCGCGCATCCCGCTCGCCCGCCTGGTGCACCACCAGGACCCGGAGATCGCCGCGCGCGCCGGGGAGGAGCTGGACCGGCTGCGCCGCGGCTTCTGGAACTGGATCGGCCCGAACCTCCGGCGCGCCATCGACCCGGAGACCGGCGCGGAGTACGGCTGGCGCCAGGCCCTGGCGTTCGGCGACAACGTCTCGCCCGACGCGGCCGAGCACATCCTCCAGGCCGTCGAGGACTCGACCCTGGTGCGCGGCTCGGTCTTCCTGCTCGGGCGCGGCGTCCTGCTCTCCCTGGCCGACATCCCGCCGGGCGGAGCCGCCGTGAGCCTGCTCGGCCGGCAGCACGGGAAGAGCGTCTACCGGCTCTCCGTCCACACGCGGGCCCGGGAGACCTACGACGTCGCCATCAACGTCGCCGAGGACATGAGCTTCGCGGAGTTCCGGCAGGAGGTGTCCTGGCTGCTGGCCGCGGGAGCCGATCCGCCCCTGGTCGAGCGGTTCGGCGGCTGCTTCGCGGAGTGGGGGATCTTCACCGAGGAGTTCATCCCCGGCGACACGGTCGAGAAGCAGGTGGCGCGCCTGGTGCGCCAGGGCGAGACGAAGCGCCTCGAGTCCATCTGGCCGTTCCTGGTCTGGACCGCGCTCGAGGGCCACGTCGGGTTCTGGGACCGGACCGGCCGCCGGCTGGCGCTGCGGGAGCCCTCGCCGGCCGCCTTCATCGTCCCGTCGCACGACTACCAGACCGGGGCGCGGCTCGTGTCGATCTCCGACCGGACCCCCTGCACCGGCCTCGACGAGCTGCTCGATCGCTTCCAGTCCGCCTTCGTGGCGCGGATCGAGGGGTCGCGCCCGGAGCTCCGCGGCGCGGTGGACGACTCGCTCCTGCTCTCGGCGGTGGTCGAGACCCTGGGCCCGGAGCGGGGCCCGGCGATCCTCTCCGAGGCGGCGGCGGAGTCGAGGCGCGCCGTCGCCATCGAGACGTTCCTGGAGACCCTGCGGAGGGACGGCTTCACCCCGCGGCGGGTGTGGTTCGCGGTCCGGCGGTACCGGCGCTGGCTGGAGGTGAACCCGGCCGCCACCGTCGAGGCGCGCGGGAAGATGCTCGAGGAGCTGTGGAGCACCTACGGCCTCCCGGAGGTGGAGCGGACGTGGCCCGACACCCGGCTCCGCTTCTTCCGCGACACCGTCTTCGCCTCGGCGCGACCGGAGCTGGCCGCCGCCCTCGACCAGCTGGTGACCCGCGCCCGGCGCCTCCCGGCCGGCGCCCTGGACCTGGAGGAGCAGGTGGCGGCGCTGCGCGGGGCGGTCTCGCCGACGGCGGAGGAGGACTACTTCCTCGCCCGCGCCACCTACCGCTTCCTCGCCCCCACCGACGAGGTGTCGCTCATCTCCGTGCCGACCGGCGGACACAACGTCACCGAGGTGGTGGTGGCCCTCACCGACCAGGAGAACAACCGGTTCACCGTGCGGAGCCCGGCCTCGCCGCGCGAGGTGGCCCGCCTGCTGGACATGTTCCACGACGCGAACCTGCCGGTGACGTTCACCGCCGAGCACGAGTTCCTCCTGTGCCTGGACGCGCGGGGGACGCCCATCGGAGGCCTCTTCTACAGCCCGCTCGGCCCGGACCGCGTCCACATGGAGAAGCTGGTGGTGGCGCGCAAGCACCGCGGCAAGAGCGTGTCGGACGGGCTCATGCGCGAGTTCTTCCGGCGGCTCGGGGCACGCGGCGTGCGCAGGCTCGACACGGGGTACTTCCAGCCGGAGTTCTTCCGGCGGTACGGCTTCCGCACCGATCCCACCTCGGGCGGGCTGGTCCGCGACATGGGCGACGCGCCTCCGGGCTAGCCGGCCATGGCCCGAACCGACTGCAAGCTCATCGACACCACGCTGCGCGAGGGCGATCAGTTCGCCCGGGCGAACTTCCGCACCCAGGACAAGCTCGAGATCGCGCGCGCCCTCGACACCTTCGGCGTCGACTACGTCGAGGTGACCTCGCCCGCCGCCTCCCCGCAGTCGCAGCGGGACGCGGCCCAGATCGTCCGGCTCGGCCTGGGGGCGCGGGTCATCACCCACTCCCGGTGCGTCCTCGACGACGTGCGCGCCGCGCTCGACACCGGCGTCCGCGCCATCGGGTTCTTCTTCGGCACGAGCCGCATCCTGCGGGAGTCGTCGCACGGGAAGTCGATCCAGCGCATCGTCGACGCGATGGGCCCTCCCATCGAGCTGGCCCTCTCCGCCGGTCTGGAGGTGCGCTTCTCGGCCGAGGACGCATTCCGCTCCGAGGTCCCGGACGTGCTGGCCGTCCTGCAGGCCGCCGCCCGGCTGGGGGTGCACCGGGTGGGCATCGCCGACACGGTCGGGATCGCGACCCCGCGGCAGGCCTACGCGCTCACGCGCGAGATCCGGCGGGTCGTGCGCTGCGACATCGGCTTCCACGGCCACGACGACACCGGCTGCGCGGTGGCCAACGCCTTCGAGGCGGTGGCGGCGGGCGCCACCCACGTCGACGTGTCGGTCCTCGGGCTGGGCGAGCGGGTCGGCATCACCCCGCTCGGCGCCTTCGTGGCCCGCCTCTTCTCCCTCGACCCGCAGCCGGTGGCGGCCCGCTACCGGCTCGGGCAGCTGCGCGAGCTGGAGCGCCTGGTGGCCCGCGCGGCCGGCGTCGAGGTCCCCTTCAACAACTGCGTCACGGGGGAGACCGCCTACTCGCACAAGGCGGGCATGCACCTGAAGTCGATGCTGGCGAATCCAGGCTCGTACGAGATCATCCCACCCGAGGCATTCGGTCTCACCCGGCGGCTGGTGGTGGGCAGCCGCCTCACGGGGCGCCACGCCATCGCCTACCGCGCCCGGGAGATGGGGCTCACCTTCGGCGAGATCGAGCTCCGGGCGCTCACCAGGCGGATCAAGGAGATGGCGGACCGGGGGGAGCTCTCCGAGGCCGAGATCGACGAGGTCCTGCGCGGCTGGGTGACGGCCTGACCGGCATCAGCGGACCCTATCGTCCCGAGAAGAACATTCGATTCGCGCTCCTGCGGGTATCGACGTAGCGTGCCTTCGGGCGCTGGAGGCGGCAGGGTGGCAAAGCGGCGGCCGAGCGCGATTCACCGCCGCGCGGGGGCGTCAGGCAAGGGCGGCACAAGGGACGACGTGCCGTACCGAGGTGACCGCGAGGCTGCGCGGCCACCCGCCGCCGCCAGCGACCAGCCCACACGAGCCATGCAGGAGGGAGCGACAACCCCATGAACCCGACCAGCCTCGTCTCGTCGCTGAGCCTCGCCGCCGGAGGAGAGGCGAACCTCATCCTCCCCGACCTCGCCTCCGTGAGCTTCCTCGGGATGTCGGGCAGGGCCCTGCTCATGCTCGGCATCGTCGTCTCGGTGGCGGGCCTGATCTTCGGCCTCGTCATCTCGGCGCAGCTGAAGCGGATCCCGGTGCACCGGGCCATGCTGGAGATCTCCGAGCTCATCTACGAGACCTGCAAGACCTACCTCGTCACCCAGGGCAAGTTCATCGCCGTGCTGTGGGGCTTCATCGCCGTCATCATCGTGGCCTACTACGGCTTCCTGACCAGCGGACCGGACGGCGGGCGTGGCATGGGGGTGGGGCGCGTCGCCATCATCCTGGCCTTCAGCCTCGTCGGCATCCTGGGAAGCTCCGGCGTGGCCTGGTTCGGGATCCGCGTCAACACCTTCGCCAACTCCCGCGCCGCCTTCGCCTCGCTCCGCGGCAAGCCCTTCCCCACCTACGCCATCCCGCTCAAGGCGGGGATGAGCATCGGGACCATGCTGATCAGCACCGAGTTGCTGATCATGCTCTTCATCCTCCTCTTCATCCCGCACGACCTGGCCGGCCCCTGCTTCATCGGGTTCGCCATCGGCGAGTCGCTGGGCGCTTCCGCGCTCCGCATCGCCGGCGGCATCTTCACCAAGATCGCCGACATCGGCTCGGACCTGATGAAGATCATCTTCAAGATCAAGGAAGACGACGCGCGCAACCCCGGCGTGATCGCCGACTGCACCGGCGACAACGCGGGCGACTCGGTGGGTCCCTCGGCGGACGGCTTCGAGACCTACGGCGTGACCGGCGTCGCGCTCATCTCCTTCATCCTTCTGGCCGTGCCGGATCCGAGCGTGCAGGTGAAGCTGCTCGTCTGGATCTTCGCGATGCGCATCATGATGGTGATCGCGTCGGTGGCCTCCTACTGGATCAACGGGGCCTGGGCCAAGGCGAAGTACGGCGACGCGGACGTGATGAACTTCGAGCACCCGCTCACCACGCTGGTCTGGCTCACCTCGGTCGTCTCGATCGCCCTCACCTACCTGCTCTCCTGGGCGCTCATCCCCTCGCTCGGCGACGGCTCGCTCTGGTGGAAGCTCTCCACCATCATCAGCTGCGGCACGCTGGCGGGCGCGGTCATCCCCGAGGTGATCAAGGTGTTCACCTCGACCCGGTCCGGGCACGTGAAGGAGATCGTGACCGCATCGCGCGAGGGCGGCGCGTCGCTCAACGTGCTGGCCGGGCTCACCGCCGGGAACTTCTCGGCCTTCTGGATGGGCCTCGTCATCGCCGCGCTGATGGGCGGCGCCTTCGCCGTCTCGACGCTCGGCCTCGACGCGCTCATGCTGGCCCCGGCGGTGTTCGCCTTCGGCCTGGTGGCCTTCGGCTTCCTCGGCATGGGGCCGGTCACCATCGCCGTCGACTCCTACGGCCCGGTCACCGACAACGCCCAGTCGGTCTACGAGCTGTCCCTCATCGAGAACGTCCCGAACGTCAAGGCCGAGGTGAAGAGGGACTTCGGCTTCGACCTCGACTTCGAGAAGGGGAAGCAGTTCCTCGAGGAGAACGACGGGGCGGGCAACACCTTCAAGGCCACCGCCAAGCCGGTCCTCATCGGGACGGCGGTGGTTGGCGCCACCACCATGATCTTCTCGATCGTGGTGGTGCTCACGAGCGGGCTCACCAGGGAGCTCGACAAGCTCTCCATCCTGAACCCGCTCTTCCTGCTCGGGCTCCTCCTGGGCGGCGCGGTCATCTACTGGTTCTCCGGCGCCTCGACCCAGGCGGTGGCGACCGGCGCCTACCGCGCGGTCGAGTTCATCAAGGCCAACATCAAGCTGGAAGGCGTCGTGAAGGCGAGCGTGTCCGACTCGAAGAAGGTGGTCGAGATCTGCACGCAGTACGCGCAGAAGGGCATGTTCAACATCTTCCTGGGGGTGTTCTTCTTCGCGCTCGCCTTCGCCTTCCTCGACCCGTTCTTCTTCATCGGCTATCTCGTCTCCATCGCCGTCTTCGGCCTGTTCCAGGCCATCTTCATGGCGAACGCCGGGGGCGCCTGGGACAACGCCAAGAAGGTGGTCGAGGTGGAGCTCAAGGCCAAGGGCACGGACCTGCATGCCGCCACCGTGGTGGGCGACACGGTCGGCGATCCCTTCAAGGACACCTCCTCGGTGGCCATGAACCCGGTCATCAAGTTCACCACGCTCTTCGGCCTCCTGGCGGTGGAGCTGGCGCTGCAGGTGGACCCGACCGTGAAGGCGGTCGCCTTCGTCGTCCTCCTGCTCGCGGCCCTCGTGTTCGTGCGCCGGTCCTTCTACGGCATGCGGATCGGGTCCGTGGTGGCTTCGGTCGGGAAGCGCGCCGCCGCCCAGGCCATGTCGGCGGAGGGGTAGCCGGGCTGCCGCGTCAGAATCAGAGGTAGCGCTTCGCCCCCGACCAGATCTCCGGGAGGGGGCGGCGCGGCCCGCGCAGGACGAAGATCGGGACGTTCGACTCGTAGGGGAGACCCCAGTCGACGGCGGGGGTCTCCCCGACGCGGATCACCTCGGCGAACTCCTCGCGGTAGTCCGCCTCGCGCCCACCCCAGGCGAGCACGACGTCGCGCCCGTCCGGCACGCCCCACAGGAAGTAGTTGTTGTGGCCGGAGGAGGCGCCGGGGAGGCCGTGGCGCGGGCCGAGCAGATCGGCCGCCGCCGCGCGCCCGTAGTTGGTCGTGTAGACGAAGGCGCGCCGGCGGTCGTCCTCGGGGAGAGCCTTCCAGGCCTCGGCGACGGCGCGCACGCGCTCCTCCCAGCCGAACTGGTCGGCGAAGTGCTGGGGCAGGGCGCCGTACTCCATCCGCTCGAGCCTGGGTGGCGCCACGCCCAGTCGAGCCTGCCAGGCGGCGAGCGCCGCAGGCGAGAGGAGCGGGATCGCGATCGGGATGGCCGGCGCCCCGGCCAGGGCCGGGGCGGCCAGGAGCGCTCCGCGGGCCCACGGCCGCCGGAGCCCTCGCTCGGCCGCCGCCGCGCCGGCCGCGAAGAGGGTCGGGAAGGCGGGCCCCAGGTAGTAGGGCTTCGCGCCCATGGCGACGAGGGCGACGAGGCCGAGGCCGAGGCCGAG
>DATIUR010000412.1:0-5363 GCA_035466675.1 Anaeromyxobacteraceae bacterium
GCGCCCCGAGCAGGGCCGCCTTCACCGCCGCGTCCGGCTCCCGGCCGACGGCCGCGGCGAGGAGCGGCGCCGAGGCCTTCGAGCCGAGGGCCTCGAGGGAGCGGACCGCGCGGAGCCGCTCCGCCGGGTCGGACGAGCCGAGCTGCTCCATCGAGCGCTCGTAGAGAACGCGGTCGCTCCGGGTGGGCAGGAGGTCCTTCATGCGATCCGCGTCGCGGGCGGTGAGCCCCACCCGCCCCGCGTCGCGCAGCCGCTCGGCGATTCGCCCCACCGCCTCGGGCGCGGACCGGCGGGGCGGCGCCGGAACCCCGGATCCCGCGCCCTCCGCCCCGGCCGCCTCCGCCGGGCGGGCGGCGCGAAGGCGCTCGATCTCGCCGCGCAGCTCGGAGATGAAGCCGGCCAGGTCGGCCTGCCCCTCGCCGTCGCCGCCCTCCCCGGCGGCGGGCGCGCCCTCCACCCGGGCGCGATCGACGAGCCCGGAGAGCAGGCGCTCGCGCTCCGCCTCGAGGAGGCGAACGCGCTCGGCCAGCTCGCCCTCGCCGGTCCGGGCCTCGGCCCGGGCGCCCTTCTCCTCCTCGAGCGCGCGGGCCAGCTCCACCTCCCGGCGGCGCGCCGCGGAGGCGTCGGCCCGGGCGCGCTCGGCGGCCTGCACGGCGGCCGAGAGCTCCGACTCGAGCTGGCCGACCCGGCACTCGAAGAAGACGATCTTCTCGAGGGCTCCGCGGAGGAGCTCCTCGGGATCGACCATGGTCCTCTCGTCCGGCCCGTCCATTCGCGCTCCGCCCTGCCCGCCGCCGCCGACCGGATCCCCGCATGATCAAGGGATCTTGCGCTGATATCGCAGGATACGGGCGGGGGATCGCGAAGGCAAATTCTTGACGCGGCCGGACCCGGACGTTCAGGCCTTCCGCGTCTCGAGGCCGTGGGCGCGCGGGCCGCGCTCCTCCCGCCACAGCAGGAAGGAGAAGACGAAGCCCGCGAGGGCGAGCGCGGCCAGCATCCACATCACCGGCACCCAGCCGGAGGGGTTCGCCGCGCTCGCGCCGGCCAGGTCCTTCACCTCGCCGATGCCGGGGCTCACCGCCGCCCAGGCGACCTGCTGGCAGAAGGTCATGAGGGCGTAGGCCGATCCCAGCCGCGCGCCGGGAACGAGGTAGGTCACCGCCGGCCAGAGCACGGCCGGCACGAGCGCGAAGGCGATCCCCAGCATGGCCATGGAGAGCTGGAGCGGCAGGCCCGTGTGGACCATGAGCAGGAAGGGAGGCACGAGCAGGGCCGAGCCCACGGTCATGAGCAGGGCCCGGCGGCCGAACC
This sequence comes from Anaeromyxobacteraceae bacterium, assembly GCA_035466675.1. Taxonomy (GTDB): domain Bacteria; phylum Myxococcota; class Myxococcia; order Myxococcales; family Anaeromyxobacteraceae; genus Anaeromyxobacter. The sequence continues at coordinate 1,315 of DATIUR010000412.1, forward strand.
GGTCGGCCACGATCCCGAAGATGGGCATCCCGATCATGGAAAAGAGCGGGAGGACGCTCTTCAGGCTGCCCGCCTGGTCGTTCGAGATCCCGTGGAAATCGGTGAGGAAGAGGTTCGTGAAGGTGCGGAAGGGGAAGATGGTCGCGTAGAAGGCGACGCACAGGCCCACCACCCACCAGTAGGCGCGGTCGTAGCGGAGCAGTCCGGCGAGACTCAGCTTGTCGGTCGGCGCCACCTCGTCCGAGCCCCATCGGCGCGCGGCGTTCGTCTCGAGGCCCGCGTAGACGACGGCGAACAGGAGCCAGACGCCCCCCACCGCCGCGGCGACGAGCAGGGGCGGCTGCCAGGAGGTGAACAGGCTCTCGAGGTTGGGCGACCAGTCGGCCGCGTACTGGCCGAACCGGGCCAGCACGAGCTGCATGGCGAGGGCGAAGGAGATCTCCTTCCCCTTGAACCAGCGACCCACCACGGTGGTGGCGGCCACGATGAAGCTCTCCGAGCCGACGCCCAGGACGAAGCGGCCCACCATCATCCCGGCCCAGGGCGCCTGCGGGATCACCGCCGGGAGAAGCGCGATGAGGCCCGTTCCGACCGCGCCGATGGCTGCGAAGATCACGGCCGAGCGGGCGGTGCCGAGCCGGTCGATGAGCACGCCGCCGGCGAGGAGCGTGAGGAGCGCCGCCACGTTGTAGGCGGTGTCGAGCGATCCCACCTGCTTTCCCGTGAACCCGAACGCCTGCTCCAGCAGCGGCGTGACCGGGGGGAGCGCGTCGAAGACGTAGTAGTTTCCGAACATCGCCAGGCTGCAGGCGAGGAGCACCAGCCAGCGGTAGGCCGGGCCCGGCCGGGGCGGCGGCACCGGCGGCGGCCGGGCGATGGGGGCGGTCACCTCGTACATGGCCGGGGGCACCTTAGCAGAGGTGCGCGGCGGGGGGCGCGTCCCTCACCGGGAGAGCGGGACCGTCACCCCGGCCGCGGCACCCGCGCCGCGCGCACCCGGGTCACGCGCCGCGGGTCGGCCTCCACCACCGTGAAGGCCCAGCCGCGCCAGAAGAACCGGTCGCCCTTGGCCGGGATGGCGCCTGCCACCGCGTTCAGGAACCCGGCCACGGTCTCGTAGCCCCGGTCCTCGGGCAGGTCCGCGCCGGCGACGCGGTTGAACTCGGCCACCGGCGCGGCGCCGAGCGCGGTGAAGGTCCCGTCGGCGTGGGCCTCCACGTCGCGCCCGGTGTCCTCCTCCTCGTACTCGTCCCGGATCTCCCCCACGATCTGCTCGAGCACGTCCTCGATGGTGCACAGGCCCATCACCCCGCCGAACTCGTCCACCACGAAGGCCATGTGCAGCTTGCGGCGCTGCATGTCGCCGAGGAGCTGCTCCACCGGCTTCGACCAGGGCACGAAGTGGGCCGGCCGGAGCAGGTCGGCGAGCACGATCAGGTCCGGGTGCGCGAGCAGCGGCACCAGGTCGCGCGCGTGCAGGACGCCCACGATCTGGTCGAGGGTGTCCCGGTAGACGGGCATCCGCGAGTGTCCCTCCTCGGCCAGCAGGCGGATGATCTCCGGGACCGGCGTCTCGAGCTCCAGCGCCACCACGTCGGTGCGCTGGACCATCACGTCGCGCGCCACCTTCTCGCGCAGCTCGAAGACCCGGCGGATGAGCTCGCCGGTCGCCTCGGTGCCCGTCCCATGGGAGCGGGCGTACTCGGTGAGCGTCCGCTCCATCTCGTCGAGGGGCGGCGGGGGCAGGGAGAAGCGCGCACCCCGGCCGGCGACGAACGCCACCGCCCGGGCCAGCGGCCGCAGCAGGACCCGCAGCGCGCGGAAGGGAACGGCCAGGGCCAGCCCGACCCCCTCGCCGTGGGCGGCGCCGACCCCGCGCCAGGCGGCGGCCACCGGCATGGAGAGGAACCCCGCCCCGAGCGCCACCAGGGCGCCGGCCGCCCAGGCCCGGCCGGGCGCGAGCGCCGCGCCGAGGAAGGCGGAGAGGAGTCCGGCGAGCAGGAGCGACCCCGCGCCGACGAGGCGGAGGGTGAAAGCGGTGGCCTCCGGATCGGCCAGGAGCGCCTCGAGCGCGCGGGCGGCGCGGCCGGCGCCGGGCGAGGCGGCCCGCTCCTGCGCGCGCGGCATGCCCACGGCCACCAGCGCCGCCTCCAGGGCCGCGACCAGGCCGCGCAGGAGGAGCAGCGCCACGGTGGAGACACCCAGGGCGATCGCGAGGCCGGGTGGGGAGTCCGCCACGGCGCGGACCATATCATCCCCCTCCGGGCTTGGGCCCGGCGGGCAAAGCCGTTACCTTGGGGCGATGTTCGTCGCCCTGGAGGGGCCGGCCGGCCGCCTCGACGCCCTGCTCGACGAGCCGAAGGGCTCGCGCTTCGCGGCCCTGGTGTGCCATCCTCACCCGCTCTTCGGCGGGACCATGCACAACCACGCCACCTACCGCCTGGCCAGAGCCGCCCGTGCCCGAGGAGGCGCCGCGCTGCGCTTCAACTACCGGGGGGTGGGCCGGAGCGCGGGGCGCTACGACGCCGGCCGGGGCGAGTCGCAGGACGCGGCCGCGGCGCTGGCCTGGCTCGCCCGGGAGCGGCCGGCGCTGCCCCGGGTGGCCTGCGGCTTCTCCTTCGGCGCCTGGGCGGCGTCGATCGCGGGCGCCGCGGACCCGGGCGTGCGCGGCTTCCTCCTGGCCGGGCTCGCCCTCCAGGGCGCGGAGGACGTGGCCCTCCTGCGCGACGCGGCCCGGCTGCGGGAGACCGAGCGGCCGGTGGCGGTGGTGCAGGCCGAGCGGGACGAGCTCTCCTCGCCCGACCAGGTTCGCGACGCGCTCGCCGGCTCGGCGGGGCCGCGGAGGCTCTCGGTGGTGGGCGGGGCGACCCACCTGTTCGGGGAGGACCTGCCCGCCCTGCAGCGCGAGGCCGAGGCCGCGCTCGACTGGATCCTGGAGGGCGGCGCTTGAGCCTCGACCTCCGGCGCTCCGGCGAGGCCCTGCTCGCGACCTCGGGCGAGCTGCTCCGCATCTGGCGGGCGGCGCGGGCCGAGGTCCGGCCCGGGGTCTTCCCCGGCCTGGCGGACGGGCTGGTGGCGGCCGTCCTGGAGCGGGCGGCCCAGCGGCTCTCGGCGGGAGGCGGCGACGCGGCCGATCCCTACCGGGGGGCGGTGGCGCTGGTGCGGGCGGACCCGAGGGTGCCGGCCATCTCGGCGGAGGAGATCGAGACGGAGTGGCGGGTGCTGGCCGCCGTGCTCCGCGCCGTCTGCGACGCGCTCGACGTCGAGGAGGAGCCGCGCGCGTTCCTGGCCCGGGTGGTGGAGGTGGCGCGGGCGGACGCGGAGGCGCTGGCGCACGGGCGCGGCCCGGCGGGCGTGCTGGTGGTCGGGCAGCTCTCCGGGTTCGAGCCGCCGCGGAAGAAGCGAGACTAGGCCGCGACGCCGATCATCCGCCGGGTCTCGCTGGCGAGCCGTCGGCAGCCGCCTTCCGACGCGGCGCGGACGAGCCCGGGCCCGCGCGCTTGCTCGCCGGGGCGCGGACCGTCTCCGTCGAAGCCGGAGCCGTCTCCCCGCGCCCGGAACCCCTGCGGCAACGCAAACCAGCCGAGCGGGATCCTCGGGAGTGCTGCGGCTGGACATGCGTTGCACCGCAGCTGGCAGGGAACCGGCAGGCCCTCGCCAACGGCTCGCTGCGCGGCGCGGACCCGGGTCTCGCCGCGCCGAGAACGGCAGCCGCCGGCGGGACAGGGACCCGCGGGGGGCGTTGCCTGAGGCGCGGAGCGTTCGAGCGCGGGAGGGCATCTAGCCCGGAGATCGGACCGGCGGCGACGCCGGTCCAGCCGCTGCGCGCATGGCGGCAGTGGCGCGGGCTGGCAGGGCGTCGATGCCGGGGGGAGCGGTCGGTTTCGGCGGCCGTACCCTGTCCTTCGAGCCGCGGAGCGCCGAAGGGAAGGCCTCCCCCGCGGGGCCCGTGGGCGCGCCCGGCGCACTGCGGGCTAGACGCCGCTCGCCGCCACCGGGTCGGGCCCGGCGTGCCGGCGCACCTGCGCGAGCAGCTCGTCGACCTCGAA
>DATIUR010000413.1:0-5997 GCA_035466675.1 Anaeromyxobacteraceae bacterium
CCCGCGCCGCTCCCGGGGCCTTGCCGCCTCGCCGGGCATGGGCTATCGCCTCCCCTGCGAGGTGACCCATGGGCCGTCGTCCGAGCGGTGAGGCGTCCTCCGGAGCGCCGCCCGCGGCACCCGGGCAGGGCGCGGGGGACGGCACCTGGCGCCAGACGCGGCGGGAGTTCCTCGCCACCTCGGCGGCGGCCACCGCGGCGGCGGCGATCCCGGAGGCGGCCGGTGCGGCGAAGGAGGCGGCACCCGGCCTGCGCGGCCCGGGCCCGGTGCGCATCGCGCTCCGGGTGAACGGGGCGAGGCGCACGGCCGAGGTCCTGCCGGGCGACTCGCTCGCCGACGTGCTCCGGGACGACCTCGGCCTGACCGGCACCAAGATCGGCTGCGACCGCGGGGCCTGCTCCGCCTGCACGGTCTGGCTCGACGGCGCCCCGCACTCGGCCTGCCTGGTCTTCGCGCTCGACGTGGGCGAGCGCGAGGTGACCACCGTCGAGGGCCTGGCGCGGGGGAAGGGCCTCCACCCGGTCCAGGCGGCCTTCGTGGCGCACGACGCCGCCCAGTGCGGCTACTGCACCCCGGGCATGGTCATGTCGGCGGCGGCCCTGCTGGCCCGGAACGCGAGCCCCTCCCTGGACGAGGTGAAGGGCGCGGTGAGCGGGAACCTCTGCCGCTGCGGGACGTACGCCAAGGTCTTCGAGGCGGTGCTGGCCGCGGCGCGCGGCGGCGCCGGAAGGTGAGGGCGCCAATGGCCGAGAGCACCGGCGCGGACGGCCGCGCCACGTTCCCCGTCGGGATCGCCGGCGAGGACCTGCGGGAGGAGGAGCGGACGCTTCCCGGCGGCGAGCCGCCCCCCTGGCCGCCCAACGCGGCGCTCGCGGTGGTGGGGCGCCCGACGCCGCGCCTCGACGGCCCCGCCAAGGCGACGGGCGCGGCCCGCTTCACCACCGACGTGCGCCTGCGCGGCATGCTCCACGCCCGGCGCATCGTCTCGGCCGTGCCGCACGGGCGGATCCTCGCCATCGACACCTCCCGGGCGGAGAAGGTGCCCGGGGTGAAGGCCGTCCACCTGCTGGAGCGTTCGGTCGAGGGGCCGGTCGAGCGCGAGCCCGCCGCCGGACGCTCGCGCTGGCCGGTCCTGCGCTACGTGGGCCAGCCCATCGGCGCGGTGGCGGCCACCACGCAGGAGGCGGCCGAGGAGGCGGCGCGGCTCGTCGAGGTGAAGGTCGAGGCGCTCCCCTTCACGGTGGACATGGACGAGGCGCTCGCGCCGGGCGCCCCGCTCGTCTACCCGGGCGGCGTGGACCAGCGCGGCTCGGCGGGAGGCGGGGGGGCGGCCGCGGGCCTGCCGCAGGAAGGCAACCGCCGCGGGCCGGTCCGGTCCGAGCGCGGCGACGTGGCGCGCGGCTTCGCCGAGGCCGAGGTGGTGGTCGAGGGCGCCTTCGAGACGCAGGTGCAGACCCACTCCGCCCTGGAGACGCACGGGGCCGTGGCCCAGTGGACCGAGGGCGGCCTGGTGGTGTGGGCCTCCACCCAGGGCACGGCCGGCGTGCGCGACGACCTGGCCGAGGTCTTCGGGATCCCGCGCGAGAAGGTCCGGGTCGTCACCGAGTTCATGGGCGGGGGATTCGGCGCCAAGTTCGGCGCCGGGAGCACCGCCATCCTGGCGGCGCACCTCTCCCGCAAGACCGGGCGCCCGGTGCGGCTCGTGCTCGACCGCCGCGAGGAGCACACCTCGGCCGGCAACCGCCCGGCCACCCGGCAGACGCTGCGGATCGGGGCGCGGAAGGACGGCACGCTCACCGCCATCTCCCTCGAGTCGATCGGGACCGCCGGCGTCGGGACCGGGGCCGGCGTCGGGTTCGTGGCCGAGCGGATGTACGCCTGCCCGAGCTTCCAGGGCGCCCAGTCCGACGTCTTCATCCACGCGGGGCCGGGCACGGCCTTCCGGGCCCCCGGCGTTCCGCAGGGCATCTTCGCGCTCGAGCAGGTGATGGACGATCTCGCCCACCGGCTCGGGATGGACCCGCTGGCGCTGCGGGACGTCGTCGACACCCGCGAGGAGTCGGCCGCGCCGGCGCGCAGGGTGGAGCGGCGCATCGGCGCGGAGCGGGTGGGGTGGGCGCGCCGGCACGCGCCGGGGGCGGACCCCGGCCCGGTGAAGCGCGGCATGGGCTTCGCGCAGTCGCTCTGGCCGCGCATCGTGAACCTGGCCTCGCACGTGGAGGTCGCGATCGGCTCCGGCGGCACGGTCGAGGTCCGCTCCGGGGTGCAGGACATCGGCACCGGCACGCGGACCGCCCTCGCCCAGGTGGTGGCGGAGGAGCTGGGGCTTCGGGCGGAGGACGTGACCGTCCGGATCGGCGACACGGCCTTCCCGGACGGGCCCGCCTCGGGCGGCTCGAACGTGACGGGCTCCATCACGCCGGTGGCGCGCACCGCCGCGCACCGGGCCGGGAGCGAGCTCCGGTCGCGCCTGGCGAGGAAGCTGGGGGTCGCCCCGGAGGCGCTCTCGTTCCGGGGCGGGGCGCTGGCCCGGGGGGGAGGCCGCGCCATCCCGTTCGCCGAGGTGGCCGCCCTGGCGGGGCGCAAGGGCATCGTGGCCCGGGCGAAGCGCGCCGAGGACTACGGGTACGCTGGCAAGGGCTGGCGCGGCGCCATGGGCGGCGTCCAGTTCGCGGAGGTGGCGGTGGACGTCGAGACCGGCCTCGTCCGGGTCGAGCGGGTGGTGGCGGTGCACGACTGCGGCCGGCCGGTGAACCCGCTCGCGGTGCAGAGCCAGATCGAGGGCGGCATCCAGCACGGCCTCTCCTGGGCGCTGCTCGAGGACCGCGTCCTCGACCGGGCCACCGGGCGGATGGTGAACCCGACCTTCGACCAGTACCGGATCGCCGGGGCCCGGGAGGCGCCGCGCATCGAGATCCACCTCCTCGAGGAGTACCGGGGAAGGAGCGCCACCGACGCCTCCGGGATCGGCGAGCCGGCCAACATCGCCACCGCCGCCGCCGTGGCCAACGCCTTCTTCAACGCCACCGGGGTGCGCATGCGCGAGCTGCCCATGACGCCCCGGCGCGTGCTCGCGGCGCTGGAGCGGGCGGGGAGGGCGACGTGAAGCGGCTCCAGTGGGCCGACCCGGCCACGGTCGAGGAGGCGCTGGCCCTCCTCGGGAAGGGCGCCGTCGCGAAGGGGGGCGGCGTGGACCTGGCCGACCGGCTGAAGGAGGGGCTCGACGCCCCGGAGCGGATCGTGAACCTGCGCCGCGTGGCCGGGCTCGACGGCCTCGAAGAGCGGGATGGCGCGCTCGATCTGGGGCCGCTCGTCACGCTCTCCCGCCTGGCGGAGGACGCGGCGGTGCGGGCGCGCTGGCCGGCCCTCGCCGAGGCCGCCCTGCGCGCGGGCACGCCCAACGTCCGCAGCCAGGCCACCGTGGGCGGGAACCTCCTCCAGCGGCCGCGCTGCGCCTACTTCCGCCAGGAGGGCTTCCCCTGCCTGCGCAAGGGCGGGACGACCTGCTTCGCCCGGGAGGGGCGGAACGCCTGGCACGCCGTGCTGGCCAACGACCCGTGCGCCATGGTGCACCCCTCCGACGCGGCCACCGCGCTCGTCGCCTACCGCGCCACCGCCGAGATCGCGGGGCCGCGCGGCCGGCGCACCCTCGCGGTGGAGGAGCTGTTCGTCCGGCCGGAGGAGGACGTCGCGCGGGAGCACCGGGTCGGGCCGGACGAGCTGCTCGTGGCCCTCCGGGTCCCCGCGCCGCCGCCGGGGACGGGATCGGCCTACCTGAAGCTCGTCGAGCGGGAGTCGGCCGACTGGCCGCTCGGGGCCGTCGCCGCCGTGATCGAGGCGGCCGCGGGCCGGTGCGAGCGCGCCTCGATCGTGCTGGGCGCGGCCGCGCCCGTCCCCTGGCGGGCGCGGGAGGCCGAGGTGGTCCTGGCCGGGAGGGCGCTGGACGAGCGCACCGCCTCCCAGGCCGCCCGGGCGGCGCTGGCGGCGGCCCGCCCCCTCTCCGAGAACGGCTACAAGGTGAGGATCCTCGAGGTGGCGGTGAAGCGGGCGGTGCTGGCCGCGGCGGGGGCGAAGGCATGAACGGGCCGGCGCCGGCCCCCGTCTGCCGCTGGCTCCGGGCCCGATCGGCCTACGGGCGATCCGCGGACGGAATCGACTGGCGGACCGGGGAGTCCACGCTCGAGTCCTACTCCTGCCTGCTCACGCAGGAGCCGTCCGGTCCGGACGACGGCCTCGCCCACGCCAGGACCTGCCGGCCGGGGCGGACCTGCTTCGCCGGGGAGGGGACCTGACCGCCGCGGGCCCGGGGACCGGGGCGGCCGTGCTCGCGGCCGGAGGGTCGTCGAGGCTGGGCCGGCCGAAGCAGCTCCTCCCGTTCGAGGGCGAGCCCCTGGTGCGGCGGGCGGCCCGGGCCGCGCTCGAGGCCGGATTCGCGCCGGTGGTGGTGGTGGTGGGCGGGCACGCGGCCGAGGTCCGCGCCGCGCTCGCGGGCCTCCCGGTCGAGGGGGTCGAGAACGCCGCCTGGCAGGAGGGGATGGCGGGGTCGGTGCGGCTCGCCGTGGCGCGGCTCGCGGCGGCCGGCGTGCGGGCCGCGGCGCTCCTCGGTTGCGATCAGCCGCACCTCGGGGCGGCGCACCTCGTCCGGCTGGAGCAGGCGCGCCTCGCCTCGGGCGCGCCCGTCGCGGCCTCGGAGTACGCCGGGACGCGTGGCGTGCCGGCCGTCTTCGACGCCGCCCTCTTCCCCGAGCTGCTGGCGCTCGGGGGCGACCGCGGAGCGAAGTCGGTGATCGCACGCGACCCGTCCCGGGTGGTGGGCGTGCCGTTTCCGGGCGGCGAGGTGGACGTGGACCACCCCGAGGACTGGGAGAGGCTCGGGGGAGGGCGCTGACGGGGGCGCTCGCCCCTACGCCTTCACGCCCCGGCGCGCCTTGTGGCGCCCCACCCGCCGGGCGCGCCGGCGCTGCTTCACCGCGATGGCGTCCGCCAGGGGGAGCGGCGCGGGCTTCTCGATCCGCTCCCGGGGGACCCGCAGTGCCTCGGCGTCGAGCGCCAGGGCGTCGTCCTCGTCGATCTTGGTGGACTCGAGGTGGAGCGCCTGGCGGACCTCGTGGCGGTAGTGCCGCTCCAGGCGCACCTTCTCCTCGGGGCCGGCGCGCTTGCCGCGCTCGCCCTCCGGGCGGACCGCCCGGCGGTCCCGCTCGAGGCTCTTCAGCTTCTTCTGGTGGGGGTGCTTGAGCTTGCTCACGGATCGAGTGAACCGCGGCGGGCCGTTCCTGTCCAGGGGGGACGGAGGTCAGCGCCGGACCATCCGCCGGTATGCGCCCAGGTGGCGCAGCGCCTCCTTCTTCCGCCCCAGCCGCTCGAGCACGCGGGAGGCGTTGAAGTGGGCATCCGCCAGGGCGGGGTCGGCGCGGAGCGCGCGCGCGTAGGCCTCGAGGGCTTCGGGATCCCGGCCGCGGTCCTCGAGCAGGACGCCCAGGTTGAAGGCGGCCGTTCCCTCCTGGTCCGGGGAGGCGAGCGCCCGGCGGTAGAGCGACTCCGCGCCGGCGAGGTCGCCCTGCTCGTGGAGGAGGCGGCCCAGGTTCAGGCTGGCCCCGGCGTGGGCGGGGTCGATGGCCAGGGCCCGCTCGTAGGCGGCGCGCGCCTCGCGCGGTGCGCCGGGGTCGAGGTCGCAGCCCCAGGCGTAGAAGGCCTCGGCGTGGAGCGCGCCGGGCCCGCGCGCGCGGGCGGCTTCCCGGACGAGCGGCGCCACGCGGCGGGCCAGATCGGACACGTCGAAGTCGAGGAGGAGCTGGCCCGAGTCCGGCCGCCAGGCCCGGCCCCCCTCCCGCACCACCACGTCCCGCCCGTCGGCCGCGACGTTCACGGAGGCGAGCGAGCGCCCCGCGGGAAGGCCGGCGCGCAGGCGCGAGAGCGCGCGCCGCACGCGCGCGGCCGGGACGCACGACCGGAGCAGGCCCGCGGCGGTGCGGAGCAGCACCAGGTCCTGGAAGGAGA